>JBBSJN010000068.1:0-12841 GCA_038257235.1 Chitinophagales bacterium | reverse complement strand
TGTGCCTGTTCTTTTTCTTCCAGGTCAATACATTGCAACAACCGCTGAATATCCTTATGCATGCCGTGAAAATAGGATGGAAGGGAGGAATAAAAAAACCTGTTTCATTCATGATTTTAAAAACCAAAAAAAGAACAAGTTGTGCTTTTGCAACAACAATTTAATTTCCTTGTTGTGCCATCATGGCCTGCGATTCTTCGTAAGTAGGGCCGTAAAGCCCGGGTACTGTATTTCCGGATGCTCTCAGATGCGCTATCAGTTCGCCCCGATGATGATAAAGGTGGTTAAATAAAAATCCTCTTACCACTACTATTCTTGGCATTGCCGGCATAATGTCTTGTCCGCCCATCTGCATACGCCACTCATTCATATAAGTAGATTCATCACTATTCTCAAGCACGGCTTTGGCTGCGGCTATATTTTCTTCAAGCTTTGCAACAATATTGGATGCTTTGCTGATATCGCCTTTATCATATTTATAAGTATCCATTGCAAAAACATCCACATTAAAGGTGGGATCAAACCAATTATACACTTCCGCAATATGCGATGCCAGTTGCCCCACCGACCATAAATGCGGTTGCGGCCTGTAGTCTAATGCTGAATCAGGAATTGCATTTAATAACTTACGGGTGTTCTCTGCCTCATGGGCAAACTCACCTAACAAAGATTGCTTTATCATAAAAAAGTTTTAGATTACTAATGTAACATTATTATTTGAGTAAAAGCCGGGTGCCTTATTTTATTAATACGGCACAGGCTTCTGCATTATAGTATTCATTCTTTCCTAATTTTAATGTTCTGTTATTAAAACAACCGTAGTTTATGAAAAAATATATTCTGTCTGTAGCGATATTTATTTCAACCGTAATTGCAGCACAAGAACCTTACTGGCAACAGGAATTGCGATATACCATTGATGCCACATTAAATGACAAGGACAATAGCATTACTGCCAAAGAAACGATAGTGTATAAAAATAATGCCCGCTCCGAACTTTCGTTTATTTGGTTTCATATCTGGCCCAATGCTTATAAAGACCAGTCAACAGCCTTGTTTCAGCAAATAAAGAATGACGAATCCCGGTCAAAGAAATTAAAAGACCCTTCATACGGTTATATAGACCAGCTTGCTTTTACTGTGAATGGTGTTGCTGCTAAAACGGAAGCACACCCAAAACATATCGACATTATAAAACTACTGCTTGATAAGCCGCTTGCCTCCGGCGATTCCATTACAATTGCCACACCTTTTCATGTAGTGTTGCCATCTTATTTTTCCCGTTCAGGCTTTGCAGATGGAGAGTTTATGGCTTGCCAGTGGTATCCAAAACCGGCTGTTTTTGATAAAAATGGATGGCATGAAATGCCTTATTTAGATATGGGAGAATTTTATAGTGAGTATGCCAGCTATAATGTAAAACTGACTGTGCCAGCTGAATATATTGTTGCCGCTACGGGAAACTTGCTTACAAAAACCGAACTGGACACCTATAAAAAAGCAGGTGCTGCTAATTCTTCCAGCAGAGGCAACAAGCCAGTACTTTATCAGCCTGCCACAAAAGGCGGAAGCAAAACATTAAATTATTATGCAGAGCAGGTGCCCGACTTTGCCTGGTTTGCCGATAAAGATTTTGTAATACAATACGACACAGTGCAACTATCCTCAGGCAAAATTGTGGATGTATTTACTTACTACCACAACAAAAAGAAAACACTCTGGGACAACAGTATTGATTATGTAAAAGACGGAACAAGAAAATACAGTGAATGGGTGGGAGAGTATGCTTACCCTGTGGTGCAAGCGGTAGAAGGCCCGGCAAATAATTCAAGCGGCGGTATGGAGTACCCGATGGTTACACTTATTACAAGCCCTGATGCAAAAGTGGAATCACTGGATGGAGTGATAGCACATGAAGTGGGACACAACTGGTTTATGGCAATGCTTGGCAGCAATGAAAGGTTACACACCTGGATGGATGAAGGGCTGAACAGCTATTATCATTTCCGCTACGAAGCAGAGAAGTATAGATTCAATTCAATATTCGGTGATGCCATACCTGCTGATATAAAAAAATTATCCGTAGATAAATTTCAGGAAACGATTTACACTGTGATAGAGCAGAACCTGCCAATGGAATCGGCAATGGAAACACCGGCAGATGAATTTCCCAACAGCGATGAATATGGATTGGTATCGTATGTAAAAACAGCTTTGTGGTTATATATGCTCGAATCATCCGTAGGAAGAGAAAAGCTGGATGCAGCCATGCATAATTATTTTCAAAAATGGAAATTCAAACATCCGCAACCAGAAGATATGCAGAAAGCTTTTGAAGAAGCAATTGGTGGCAGCCTTACTAAATTCTTTGAAATGACTAAAAAGAAAGGAAAGTTAGAATAGTTAATTTGTAAATGCAGCATTAAATTATTGTTACGAATAAAGCTATAACTTTCGCTCATGGCAAAGGCTCCTTTAACAAAAGATACTGAATTTGTAGTAGGTGAAGAAAAAGTGCTGGTATATGTAATGGCTCTTTTATTCTTTGCTCTGTTCGTGTATGCTGTAATTGATGCCTTTCTTAAAGAGTTTACTAATCTTACTTATATCAGCTACCTTTTTGCATTAGCATTGCTGCCGGCTCTGTATTTTTTTAAAAAGGGTAAAAGCAATGTTATACAAATCCGCATTAATAAAACAGGCATTTACCAAAAAGAAAAATTGATAACCGGCTGGGCAAATTTTTTAAATGCCTTTATAACGCAAAAAGAAAAAGTAATAAGCATACAGGATAATTTTCTACTCGTTATTGAATTTACAAAAGAAGGAAACGATAAAGGATTTCGCAGGAAGATCCCATTAACCAATACACAGAATAAATCGGAAGAAGAGGTGCTAGAGGCTGTTAAATTCTTCTGGCAAGTATATAAAAGAGGCTATTAAATATTTTTTAATCAGTCTTTGTACCCTGCAATACATTTACACCTTCTGGTAATGGATTGCCAGAAGAACGGCGAAAAGTAACCACCTGGCCAACATGCCACAATGCATCAGCAATTGGTCCATTTACCAAATTCCAGAATGGATATTCCTGTTTGCTGTTTGTTCGTTCAAAGATCATATCAAAATCTTCGAGGTTTGCTCCTGATTGTTTTAGTATTTCACTTGCCTGCTGAATCTGTAATAAAGTCTTTGTTCGCAACTCATCGAATGTAAGTTTTTCAAAACCAGATGAGCCAGTAGTTGATTTCTTATTTACTGCATTGAGCAAAACAAAAGTGAGTCCATCAATATGCTGAAGTGTTTCCAAACTTGTTCTGCTATCTTCCGAAGGATGAAAAGCAAGGTCTTTTTCAGTTAATCCTTCTGTTGCCCAGAAATAACGGAAGCCAAGTCCGTCTACCATTCTTGCAGCCACTGTTGCAGCAGTATAAGTTGCGGGTGCTGCAGGTATCTGGTAATAATTGGGCTTGTTTTGTGCTGAAGCAGTTAAAGTAATTATTGCTACTAATAAAAAAGTAATTGTCTTCATTGTTGTAATCTTTATATTTAAATGTAGGCATTCTTTGCAATGCAATAACTGCCGTTTATGTAATAAAAAATATTTCAGGATAATTATGAACAGCCAGACTGCATATTCCCATTTAAAGGATCTTGAAGCACTCCCAGAAAGTTGATTGAAACGAAATGGTTATAGTGTCTTTTAAAAGTATTCATTTATAATAAATAAAACAGCTTAGAAAAAAACATTTATATTTCAGGTATAAATATTATTTCTATGATGCGTCAACTGCTGCTATCTGCTATTTTCATTTCACTTTTTTACGGAGTCGTTGCGCAAACGAAAAGTGAAACAACTGATCATGATCTCAATTCTTTTTTTAAGCCCGTAAAATGGAGATGTATCGGCCCTTTTCGGGGCGGCCGTTCTGTAGGTTCTACCGGAGTAGTAGGTGATGCTGATTCTTATTATATGGGTACCACAGGCGGTGGCCTTTGGAAAACAGATGATATGGGCATTACCTGGTCAAATATTTCTGATGGTTATTTCAAAACTGGATCTGTTGGCGCTGTAGCCGTTGCAGAAAGTGATGCCAATGTAGTTTATGTGGGTATGGGAGAACATGCAGTTCGTGGAGTAATGACATCTCATGGTGACGGAGTTTATAAAAGTACAGACGCAGGAAAAACATGGAAGAAGATGGGGTTGGAAACTACGCAACATATTTCCCGGATAGCAATTCATCCTAAAGATCCGAACATAGTTTATGTTGCAGCCCAAGGGGCATTATATAGTCAGACAAAACAACGTGGCATCTACAAGTCAACTGATGGAGGTGTAACCTGGAAAAATATTTTATATGTAGATGAAAAGACCGGCTGTGCAGAATTATCAATGGACATGAATAATCCACGAATATTATATGCTGCTATGTGGGAACATGGTCGTCTTCCCTGGAAAGTGATCAGCGGCGGACCGGGAAGCGGATTATACAAATCAACTGATGGGGGTGATACATGGGAAAAATTAAAGGAAGGGTTGCCGCCAATTATGGGTAAAATGTCGATCGCAGTATGTCGCTCCAATTCGGAAAAAGTATATGCATTAATAGAAAGTGATTGGGAAAAAGAAGCTGGTGGATTATATGTTTCGGAAAATGCTGGAAAAACCTGGTCACAGATATCCAAAGATCACCGGCTGGTACAGCGTTCATGGTATTATATTGAATTATTTCCAGATCCAAAAAATGAAAACACCGTATATGTGATGAGTGCACCGGCTCTTCGCTCAATAGATGGTGGAAAAACCTGGGAAGATATTTCAAACACACATGGAGATTATCATGATTTGTGGATTAATCCAAACAATTCAAATAACATGATTATTTCTGATGATGGTGGTGCTGCCATCACATTCAATAAAGGGAAATCATGGAGCAGCCAGAACAATATGCCTACTGCACAGATATATCGCATCAATGTAGATAATAAATTTCCGTATAATATTTATGGGGGTCAGCAGGATAATAGTTCTGTAAAAATTGCCAGCCGTGAATTAGGAAGTGGTGGCATCAGCACAAGAAGCTGGACAGCATCAGCAGGTGGTGAAAGTGCATTTTTAGCATTTAATCCAGATGATCCACAGTTTGTTTTAGGGGGGAGTTATCTAGGCACAATCGAAATGCTTGATAATATGTCAAAAGCATCTACCAATATTATGGCTGCGCCGATTCAATACCTTGGAAGGGAAACAAAAGATATGAAATACCGCTACAACTGGAATGCACCAATTATCTGGTCGAAGCATGAAGCCAATACCTATTATCATGGCGCCCAATATTTATTAAAGACAACAGATAATGGAAAGTCGTGGACGGAAGCGTCTCCCGATCTAACCCGGAATGAAAAAGAAAAACAGGGAAAAGGCGGGGGACCAATTACCAATGAAGCAGTAGGTGCAGAGAATTATGGAACATTAAGTTATGTGTTGGAATCCCCGTACGAAAAAGGAGTGATATGGACAGGAAGTGATGATGGGTTGGTGTACCTGACCCGTGACGGCGGTGCACACTGGCAGAATGTAACACCTGCAGGCTTACAGGAGTGCTTGATCAATGCCATCGAGATTTCACCATTCGATAAAGCAACGGCTTATATTGCCACTACACGATATAAGTTTAATAATCATACACCCGGATTATATAAGACTACTGACTATGGTAAGTCATGGACAAAAATTTCAACTGGAATACCTGTAGGTGCATTTACAAGAGTTGTAAGAGAAGATGATACCAGAAAAGACTTGTTGTTTGCCGGAACGGAAACAGGTTTATACCTTTCCTGGGATGGAGGGAAGGCATGGACTTCTTTTCAATTGAATTTGCCGGTTACACCAATAACGGATTTACGTATTCACCAGGGGAATTTGATAGCATCCACCTCCGGCAGATCATTCTGGATTTTGGATGATCTGAGTTTACTTCGCCAACACAAAAAGGATATGCCTTCTTTTTCGATTTTACAGCCTTCGCCTGCGTTGCTGGTTAACGGTTCCAGTGAATTAGATAAAACAGATACAAGTTTTACCGGGCTGGATAAATTCAGAGGTGTAAATCCTGCAACCGGTGTCGTTCTATACTATACATTGCCTGCATTAAAGGATGATGATATAATAAAAATGGAAATTAAAGATGCACAAGGAAATCTTGTTCGCAGTTTCAGCTCTAAAGCAGACAGCACTTATAAAAAATATGATGGCGGCCCGAATAAAGAACCGCTCTTATCAAAAGCAAAAGGTCTGAACCGCTTTGTATGGGATATGCGTTACAGCACTATACCCGGTGTTCCCGATGTGTATATAGAAAGTAGTTATCGTGGTCACAAAGCTTCACCGGGAGAATATACTGTGTCAATACAAATGAACGGTCAAAAAGTAATGACGGATGCTACAATCCTGCCCAATCCTTTATATCCGACCGATCCTGCTACTTATAAGGAATATCATTCCATGATGAATAGGATGGAACAAGAGGTTACTACAATGCATCAGTTAATAAACAGTTTGAACGCTAAAAGGATGCAGCTGGAAGGAATTTTGAATTCACTTTCTATTGAAGAAAAAAATAATGCGTTGAAAAAAGAAGGAGAGATGGTGGCGAAGAAAATGAAAGCATGGGATGAAGATATGGTTCAGCGTAGGTCCAAAGCTTATGATGATGTAGAAAATTTCGAGAATAAGTTTACAGCGAATTTTTTGTTCCTCATCAATCAGACTGAAAGTGATTTGCCGAGAGTCAATCAACCGAATGTTGACAGGTTAAAAGAATTGAATTTGTCATGGGCAACTTTAAAAGCAAGAGCCGATGAAATATTGAATAAGAATATACCGGCAATCAATAAATTATTATGGGAAGCAGGAGTGGGAGCTATATGGGAGAAATGATCAGTTTTTTCAATATTTTACAGCATTAGTATTAATATATTGTTTTGGATAATTCAACGATTAATTGTCAACCTTTGCTTCACAACGAACTTGTGAAAGTCCGGCCGCTTATGCCCTCAGATTTTGATGACCTGTACCGTGCCGCAGCCGATCCGCTGATATGGGAACAACATCCCAATAAAAACAGGTATCAGCTTAAAGATTTTAAAAATTACTTTAAAGGAGGTATAGAATCCGGTGGTGCATTTTTAATTAAGAATGCTGAAACCGATGAAATAATCGGCAGTTCCCGGTATTGTGATTATATAGCAGAGGCAAACACTGTTTCGATTGGCTACACATTCTTTATTCGGAAATGCTGGGGTAAAGGGTATAACAAAGCTTTAAAGCAATTAATGCTTGATCATATTTTTCAATTTGTTCAGAATGTAAATTTTTATATCGGTGCAGTGAATAAACGGTCGCAAATTTCTATTGAAAGATTGGGTGCTATAAAAACCGGGGAAGTCGAAATGGCTTATTATGGAGAAGCTGCAAAACTTGATTTTCTCTATACAATAACAAAGGACCAATGGCTACGTCAACGAAGTGACTTATAAGCATTGGTCCTTTTATTTTACTATTTTTTTTCAAATTACCATAGCGGCTTTTTGCCAGAAGGTCTAGGACCGCCTTTTTTTACTTTGTTTAATTGAATATGATGTGGGTCATGATTTCGGGCAGGTGCCAGTCTTTTTGATTTATTAAGAATTCCCGTTACTCCCTGCTCTGGTGCTGTCTCAGTTGCTGGAAATGGTATATCCGATTGCTCAACTACTTCAGGAAATTCAGTTCGTTCGGTAATATTTTTTCTGATGGTTTCTTTTTGAATTTCAGATACAACTTCCTCTTCTTTGTTTATAGCCGGTTCACTGCTAGCTGGAACTATCTTTGGAGTTTCAGGTTTCTTTGAAACGACCACAGCCTTAACTGCCTTTTTCTTTTTCGCTACAGGAGCTTTTTTAGGTGTTACCTTCTTTTTAGGAACAGCCGTTTTCTTTGCTGCCACTTTCTTTTTAGGAGCAGCTTTCTTCTTCGGAGCTGCCTTTTTCTTTGCAACTACTTTCTTTTTTGGAGCAGCTTTCTTTTTAGGGGCGGATTTTTTTGTGACTGCCTTCTTTTTTGGAGCAGCCTTCTTTTTAACTGCCGTTTTCTTTTTTGTTACGGTCTTTTTCGCTGCTGTTTTTTTCTTTGAAGTCATAATATGGAAATTGATTTAGTTCTAATTTAAGACAGATTTTTCATTATTCAATCTTTTAAAAAATATACTTAAAAATAATAACTGCTCTTCCGGTATTTTAGCATCATGAAAGCGGCTACTATTAATGAATTGAAACAGGAGCTTTTGAATGAAAAGCCTGTCAGGCTGGTTGAACTATGCATCCGCCTGGCCCGTTTCAAAAAAGAAAATAAAGAGCTATTAACCTACCTGCTTTTCGAGGCTCATGATACCGAGGCTTACATCAAAAGTGTGATACAGGAGATGGATAGCAATTTTGATACCATTAATAAAAGCAATGCTTATTTCGTTAAGAAAACCTTGCGAAAAATACTACGTATCACCAATAAATTTATCCGGTACAGTGGTTCTGATATTGTGGCCACAGAATTACTTATACATTTTTGTAAAATGGTAAAGGAAATGGACATATCTATTACAACTAACCAGGTAATCATCAATATTTACCAAAACCAGCTGAAGAAAATAAGCAAAGCCATTGCTGCCATGCATGAGGATCTGCAATATGACTACCTGAAAGAAGTTGAAAAATTAATTTACTAAATATTTCCTGTCAGAATAGCCTTCCATTTCTTGGTCGTCTGCCTGTCTTTTTTGATATCCATTAAGCTGCTGATATCATCAATATACTGATGGGCAAAGACAACCGAAGGGAGAGGATTTCCTTTTACTATCTCTATTTCGGCAGCAGAAGCGTTGGGTTTGGCAAACGAGAATTTATATTTCTCACCATTAATAACTGCATCAAAGCCCATTCCCATGCGAAGAAAAGGCCATTTAAGATTTGTAATTCCTGAAAGTGGTGTCTGAAACTGAACACCTTCTTCCGTCATGAATATAACCTGATTATTTTTCCAGACTAATGCACCGGGAGTTATTTTTCCAAAGAGACTGGCAATTTTCCAAACTTTTGAAATTATTTCCTGACTCATTATAGAACTTATTTTAGATTTAGTATCTCCCTGTTGATAGTATTGCTACAGATGATGGGCTGCCCCGCTTAGCCGGATATCCTTTTGTTATCAGAGCTTGGTGATGGGCACAAAAGATAGCAGGCGGGCGGGGAACTGAAGCTTGGATAGGCATTGCAGCCGACAGCCCCAATTATTTTTTGCTGATGCGATATAAATTTCCGTTATCTGTTACTGTGTATAGCATTCCGTTATGATAAGCCACATCCCGGAAACGTTCCTTTTTGTCTTCTAGTAATCTTTCCTCACCAACCACTTTGTTTTTTACAATTACAAGTCTTGCAATGTGTGCACCGCTAAGGCCACCAATGAACAAATTATTTTTCCATTCAGGAATTGTATTGCCATTATAAAATGCCATGCCAGAAGGGGAGAGGACAGGATCCCAATAATAAACAGGTTGCTCCATACCAGCTTGTTGCTGTATAGCACCTCCAACTTTGCCGCCGGCATATTCAATGCCATAAGTAATAGTTGGCCAGCCATAATCTTTTCCTGCACGAATGATATTTAATTCATCGCCACCACGGGGGCCAAATTCTGCTTCCCATAATTCGCCGGTTACAGGATGGATGTCGAGGCTTTGTGCATTACGAATTCCGTAAGCATAAATTTCGGGCATCACATTAGCTTTATTAAGAAATGGATTGCCGGGAGCAGGTTTTCCATCTTTTGTAATTCTGAAAATTTTTCCAAGCCCGGAACTAAGCAACTGTGCCTGCACTCTTCCTTCGAGTATGGAACGTTCGCCGGTAGCTACAAGCAGGTTTTCATTTTTGTCGAACAAAAGACGGGAACCAAAATGCAAACGGCTATTTAATGCAGGAGTGGCACGGAAGATAACAACAGGATTATCAACTTTTCCAGCAGCTTCATTTAATTTCCCTTTGGCAACAGCCATCAAATTTCCTGAACCAGACTTTTCAGAGAAGGACCAATAGATCATTTTATTACTGTTAAATGAAGGATCTAATGCTACATCCAGCATTCCGCCTTGTCCGCCAGATTCTACGGAAGGGAAACCTGTTATCTTTTTTACCAGACTACCATTTGTATTGAGAATTTGCATGAAACCCGTTTTTTCGGTAATAAGTAACCGGCCATCCGGCATTGGCACAACTGCCCAAGGCCGTCCAAGGTTTTCAGCAATCATTTCTACCTTATATGCTGTGGTTGTTTTTACACCCGGTGCTCTTGTTTGACCTTTGAATGCAGGTTTATAATTGGTATTAGCTTCTTTTGTCTCGACAGGAGGAAATTTAGTGGTGTCTGCTCCAGAGTTTTTATTTGTAGCATTATTGTTGCATCCGTAAGTGCAGGCCGAAAGCAACAATACAAATCCGGAAGTTAATATTTGTTTTTTCATATGTTATCTTTTAAGAACAGGTATAAAATTAACGAAGTGAAACTAAATGGATTTGTTTATATGCAAAAAGGTTTGTTTTATGATATAAAACTGATAATGGGAAAACCATTATTTAAGTAACTTTATAAAAATTTTAATTATGGATACACATCACAGTGGCGAAACAGCAGAAGTAGTTGGCACCTTTAACGATACGGTGGAAGCCGGCGTTGCACAAAATAAGTTAAAAGAAGCAGGTATAGCATCCTTTGTGCATGATGAAAATGTGCTTGGCATGAGTCCCTTAGGAGGAGTTAAACTAAAAGTATTTTCAAAGGATCTAGAACAGGCAAAAAAAATGTTGCAGGAAGGTTAATAAAAAATAATTTTCTTTGAAACTTTTTTTGATTTAATTGCCGTTGATGATCAAAAGACTTTTTAGCAATCCGTCTGTATTATTTCTTATTATCGGAAACCTTTATTGTATATGGTATTATCAAAAATTTCCAGAAGACTTTGCCACAATAGTCTGGATATACTGGTTTCAGAGTATCATTATTGGCTTTTTCAATTTTCTTGAACTACTTACAGCCAAAAATACCAGTGGAGAAATGACGGCAGTTAATGATTCCTCCGTTAAGTTTACAAAAGGTTGTGCTGCCTGGTTTTTTCTTTTTCACTATGGCATTTTTCACCTGGTGTATTTCTTTTTCCTTTTAGTTGATTTTGATTCAGCTTCTGTAAAAAAACTGGTGCTGCTTTTGGGAATAGCCACTTTCTTTCTGGAGTCATTAATCGGATTCGTACGTCACAAAGCTGTTGAAAAAACTGAGAAGATAAATATTGGCTTGCTTTTCTTTTTGCCTTATTTGCGAATTATTCCGATGCACCTGATGATATTGTTGCCTGCTTTTCTTGGGGTGGCACCTTCTTTACTTTTCCTGGTTTTAAAAATGGGAGCAGATATGCTTGCCTTCATGATTTACGATTCTATGTATAGAAGGAGAAGTATGAGTCAGTCTGCCTATTAATTATCTCTAATGTTGCTTTCGTAAATATTTGGCGAGAATAACGATAACTTATCCTTCAATCCGGCCTTCAATTTGCTCTGTATTATTTTCTACCAACCGAATATTTCTAACAACTGTTCCTAATTTTGCATTGATGGCAGATCCTTTTACATCTAATGATTTAATTAAAACAACTGAATCGCCAGTCTGCAACACATGGCCATGACTATCTTTATGCAGATCAACAGAGCCATCGTTTTCATGATCGCCGGTAGTTTTGGCCCAAGCCAGTTTCTCATCATCCAGGTATAACATATCCAAATTATCCATTGCCCAGCTTTCATTGCGAAGACGGTTAAGCATTCGCCAGGCAATTACCTGCACTCCGGGCACTTCGCTCCACATAGATGCTGTTAAACATTGCCAGTGTTTGCTGTCCAATTCCTCTTTTTTATCAACCTGGGCTGTGCATTTAGCACAAATCATAATAGAATTCTCTTCGGTGGTTCCATTTGGCGAAAGCACTTCATACACATTTAATGTGTCTGCACTTTTGCATAATTCACATGTACCCTCCGCTCTATTTTTTACAATTTCTTCCGGCTTCATTATACTTTGACAAATTTGCGGCGAAGGTAAATCTTTCAAAAGTCGTCTTGCGATAAATATTTCTGTCTAAAAGGCAACGGTTTTTCAGTAAAATGGTCTACAAATGAAATATAAAGTTCAAATAAAAAATCATTGTGATATTTTTTTTTGAAATTGTAAGAAAACAGATAACTTGAGAAAGCAAACTGATGATGAAGAAGATAATATTCATAGCATCCCTTTTCCTGATTGTCAGTAATATACATTCTCAGGATTTAAGTGAAATAAAATTCAGCAACGCCTCTACATTGTCTTTTTTCTCCTTTATAACCGATCAAAAAATTGTTATCAGAATTTCTGTTGATGGAAAAATAACTGAATGGGGTAATCTTTGGGATAAGGGATATTATAATTATCAACCCGGCAAACTAGTGCAATACATGGGAAGGGTGGAATATTATGGTACTGAAGCCGATGGCGAAACCCTTAAAGCTTCTTTATCAAGAGAAGATATGGCCAATCTGGTAGGAACAGCCACAGAATCGCTTATCCGTAACCTATCTGACCTGAAAAGTGAGAAGGTTGTTGAATTAAAAGATAAAAAGATCAGGGTACTTGACCTGAAAAAGCTTGAAAAAATAGCAAATGTTTTTGATTAATAAGCTTTTATGATTGAATCATAGTTTGATATGACATTTGTCATAG
>JBBSJN010000067.1:0-12871 GCA_038257235.1 Chitinophagales bacterium | reverse complement strand
TTGATGTCGAACAGGTCCATTATTGTTTTCTTTTCCTGGCCTTTTCCGGTGTATGCATTTTTTATCATTTCTCCAGTAATATGTTTATGTACTGAAGTGAGTTGATTATAAATCCTGCGAAGATCTCCGCAGATAGTTTCTAAATCTTCATTAATTGCTGTTGCGTCAGTAGATTTTTTATTTACCCTGGTTGTTTCTTTTATCCAATATTCCGCTTCGACTTTTTTACCTGTAGAAAATTGGGTTCGAATCCCAGCAAGTGTAATGCGGCAATCGATAGGAGCTTTGCCTGAATCGTCTGCTTTCTGCGTGTAGAGCCAGAAAAGTACAGACATGTTAGAATTTACTTTCATTTTGTGGTGACTTAAAAGGTTACCGAATTTTGTTTGCTTCTCCCGAAATTGTTCGGGAGTGAAAGCATTGAAACCTTTTATCGGTAAGGCTTTAAAAGAAATACTTTTCGAAAGTAACCGTTTGGATAGGTTACCGAAAAGGTTACCGCCAACTTGGTATTTAATGGTCTATTTTTGTCGGGAGAAAAATAAAAAACCGCATGAATACTGCGTTTCATGCGGCGGCGTACTAAAAAAGTACAAAGAGTGTAGCCCGTACGAGATTCGAACTCGTATCACCACCGTGAAAGGGTGGTGTCCTAACCCTTAGACGAACGGGCCGTTTTTAGGGACGGCAAAGATAGTTGTGCGACAGTTTTTAGCCAAATGTTTTTGCCTTTGTCTTTCCCCTCTTCATTTTAAAGTTGGAATGGATGTTTTTGCCTGATTTCGAAACCTGAATACAGGGTAAGATTTCTTACCTTCGCACCTCATTTTTTAATTTTAAACTTAATAATAATGAGCACAGTTAAAGTAGCTATCAACGGCTTTGGTAGAATTGGCCGTCTTGTTTACCGACAGATATATAATATGAAAGGCATTGATGTGGTTGCCGTTAACGACCTTACCAGCCCAAAAGTGTTAGCTCATTTGTTGAAATACGATAGTGCTCAGGGAAGATTTGATGCCGACGTAAAAGTGTCTGATGATTCAATTACTGTTAATGGTGACCATGTAAAAATATATGCCCAAAAAGATCCATCCCAGATTCCATGGGGTGGCCACGACGTAGATGTGGTAATTGAAAGCACAGGTTTTTTTGCAGATAAAGACAAGGCTGCGGCACATATTACTGCTGGCGCAAAAAGAGTAGTTATCTCTGCTCCGGCTACAGGTGATTTAAAGACGGTTGTATTTAATGTTAACCACGATATACTGGATGGTAGTGAAACGATTATTTCCTGTGCATCCTGCACAACTAACTGTTTGGCTCCAATGGCAAAAGTCCTGAATGATAAATATGGTATTGTTACCGGTATCATGACAACTATTCATGCTTACACAAATGATCAGAATACATTGGATGCACCACATCCGAAAGGTGATCTTCGCAGAGCAAGAGCGGCAGCGGCCAACATTGTCCCAAACAGTACAGGTGCAGCTAAAGCAATTGGTCTGGTACTTCCGGAATTAAAGGGAAAACTAGATGGTGGAGCACAAAGAGTACCAGTTATTACAGGTTCTTTAACTGAACTGACTACCATTTTGGAAAAAACTGTAAGCGTTGAGCAGATTAATGCCGATATGAAAGCAGCTTCAAACGAAAGTTTCGGCTACAATGAAGATGAAATTGTTAGTAGCGATATTATCGGAATTCAATTTGGTTCTTTATTCGATGCTACGCAAACCAAAGTAATGACGATGGGGGATAAACAATTGGTGAAAACAGTTAGCTGGTATGATAATGAAATGAGCTATGTAAGCCAGCTTGTAAGAACGGTAAATTATTTTGCCCAATTGATCAATAAATAAATTTTAAAATTCAAGGTTCGCAGTAAGTAATGCCATTTGTATTTAAGTAGCACTCCATTTTTTTTGGTATTATGCCGATGTACCAGCTGTTTATGCCAATGTAATTGGACTAATACAGATGCACAATCGGTTTAAAAATATTTGTTGCGGTGTTTTGTTTTTAATTAAAATTGAATGAAAATTAAAAATATTGGCGGCCTGTCTGCTGAAAATTTACAGGAAGAAGTGAAGGAAGGAGGAAGATTTGTTTATTATGCTTTTACCATTTCGGTAATTGTATTGACGTTTAAAAGAACCTCCGGCGTTTATTTATTGAGAAAGAATGAAAGTGCGGTTGCAAAGGGAGTTGGCTTTACATTGCTTTCCTTTTTATTTGGATGGTGGGGATTTCCTTTTGGTCCAAAATATACGTTGGAAAGCATTCGTACAAATTTGAAAGGAGGTAAAGAAGTTACTGATGAAGTAATGGCCACAGTAGCCGGCCATATTTTATTTAGAGAAGCTGAAAAGAAAAATATGGGTTTATCATAATTTAAATACATCATAATGTCAGCATTTATTTCACATAATTTCAATGGGCAGAAAGTATTGATAAGAGTTGATTTTAATGTTCCATTAAATGAAAAGCTGGAAATAACAGACGATAGCCGGATGAAAGCGGCTGTTCCTACCATCAAAAAAGTAATAGCTGATGGTGGAAAGGTAATTTTGATGAGCCACCTGGGTCGCCCAAAAGATGGTCCGGAAGATAAATTCTCTTTAAAACATTTAGTAAAGCATTTAAGTGAATTGCTGGGCGGAATTGCTGTTCATTTCGCCAGCGATTGTGTTGGAGAACAAGCCAATTTAACCGCTGGCAAAATGCGCAACGGTGAAGTATTGTTGCTGGAGAACCTTCGTTTTCATAAAGAAGAAGAGAAAGGCGATGAAGGGTTTGCAAAAAACTTAGCATCACTTGGTGATGTTTGGGTGAATGATGCTTTTGGCACAGCTCACAGGGCACATGCTTCAACAGCAGTTATTGGTAAATTTTTTCCGGCTGACAAACGTTTTTTTGGGTTACTGATGGAAAGTGAAGTGGCAAGTGCAGAAAAAGTTTTGCATAGAGCTGAAAAGCCATTTGTAGCAATCATCGGTGGCGCAAAAGTGAGTGATAAGATTCTAATTATAGAAAACCTTTTACAAAGAGCAAATGATATTATCATTGGCGGCGGCATGGCTTATACTTTTATAAAAGCACAGGGCGGATCAATCGGAAACTCTTTGTGTGAGGATGACAGATTAGATACTGCTTTAAAGATTTTGAAAATAGCTGAGCAAAAAGGAGTGAAAATTCATTTGCCGTCTGATTCTGTAATAGCAAATAAATTCGCCGCTGACGCTGAAACAAGTGTTGCGCCAAGTAATAGTATTCCCGATGGCTGGATGGGTTTAGACATAGCCTCTCATGCTTCACATCATTTTTCAAATGTGATCAAAGCTTCAAAAACTATTTTATGGAACGGGCCAATGGGAGTTTTTGAAATGGAAAAATTTCAACTCGGCACAAAAACTATTGCAATTGCAGTTGCCGATGCTACTCAAAACGGAGCTTTCTCATTAGTCGGTGGTGGCGATTCTGTTGCAGCGGTCAACCAGTTTGGTTATGCCGATAAAGTGAGTTATGTTTCTACTGGCGGTGGCGCCATGCTGGAATATTTTGAAGGAAAAGTGCTGCCGGGTATTGCAGCGATAGGTGGCTAAGTGTCTGATGTCTTGCAGAGCATCTGACACTTACTTGAAAAAAATTCTACAACTTCCTCACTTCAATAATCTTATCATTATTACCACCATTGCTGGTGCAGATGTACACTTTACCGGTTGGTGAAATGCATAGATCCCGCATCCTTCCATAACTGCCAGAAAAAAATTCTGTGGTTGAAGTGATGTTTGTATTTGCAACATCTAATTTCAACTGATACATTCTTGATTCTTTCAATGCCACCAATAGTAATGAATTTTTCCATTGCGGAATTAAATCATTTTTGTAATAATCAAGTCCACAAGTGGCAATGGTCGGTGTCCATGCCTTCAATGGCTCTTTCACATTGTTAGCTGTACAAAATGTTTGTTCGCTGCCTGCATCACAAAAGCCAGCTACATTTGGCCATCCATAATTTCTTCCTTTTTCAATAATATTTATCTCATCATCAGTATTGGGTCCATGTTCGGAGCTGTATAGAATATTATTTGCATACACCAACCCTTGCGGATTGCGATGTCCCAAACTCCAGTAAGGATTGCCTGCAACAGGGTTATCTGCAGGAATAGTTCCGTCTAGATTCAACCTTAATATTTTACCACTCAGCGAAGAAGTATTTTGTGGTAATGATTGGTTGGATGCATCACCTGTTGAAATAAATAATTTCAGGTCGGGAGTAATCACCAACCTCGATCCGTTGTGAATAGAAGAGGCGGATATATTTTCAATAATAGTAAATGGACTTGCAAGAGCTGTTCCTGTGTAAGTAAACCGTACCACTTTTTCTTTATAGCCACCGGAATTATAATTATAGGAGACATATACATATGGATTGGCAGAAAAATTAGGATGCAATACCATTCCTAATAAACCACCTTCTCCATTTGTTGCTACTTCAGTGATAGTGTGGAGTAGTGAAACAGTTCCTGTTGTTGGATTTACACGACTTATTTTTCCTCCCCGTTCTGTCATCCATATAAAATTATCATTCCCCCAAAGTATTTCCCAGGGAAAATTTAAGCCGGTAACTATTGCAGAATCTTTAATAGCAACCGCACCCGGAGGAGGATTTTCAGAATTATTGTCTGCCTTTTTGCACTGAGAAAAAAAAGTCAGAGTGGATATAGTCAGAATGTATATTTTTTTAGTAAACGACATGAAAACTTTTGCTTCTTGGCGCTAAAATCATGCCGCAGCATTGGCAAATTGTTGCTTTACCGGTATTATTGTTATTTCAACCGAAAAATTAGGCCGATGAACTTTTGAATTTACTATTTTTACCACTACATAAAAATTAACTACAATGAAAGGAACCCGCAACGTCGCTTTAATTGCAATAGGAGCTTTAGTTCTCATACTTGGTGTATGGGGATGCAATGGATATAATGGACTTAAAACAGCTGATCAAAGTGTAAAGAAAGTTTGGAGTAATGTGGAAACAAACTATCAGCGTCGTGCCGATTTATATAGCAGTGTAATCAAAACTGTTGAGGCATCTGCTAATTTTGAAAAATCAACATTAACCGCCGTTGTTGAAGCAAGAGCAAAAGCAACATCTATTAATGTAGATATCAATGATCCTGAATCGTTGAAAGCCTATCAGGAAGCACAGGGAAATTTACAAGGCTCTTTCAGCCGTTTAATTGCATCTTTTGAGGCTTATCCGGATTTGAAAACAACAAAAGCTTTCCAGGATTTTCAAACACAAATTGAGGGTACAGAAAACAGAATTAATGTTGCCCGTCAGGATTATAATAAAGCGGTTGAATCCTTTAACCTGAAAGTGGTGAGATTTCCGAATAACCTGCTGGCAGGAATGTTTGGCTTTAAAGAGAAAGCTTATTATGAAGCTGAAAAAGGAACTGAAAAGAATCCTGATATAAATTTTGATATTAAATAATCACTGAAAATTATCAATGTTCTCATTTTTTCGAAAGAAAAAGCAATTCTTCTCCAAGGAGGATAATCATCTTATTGTAAAAGCAATTCGCCAGGCAGAAAAGAATACCAGCGGAGAGGTTAGGGTATTTGTGGAAGGTCGCTGCAGTTGGATAAATGCAATGGACAGGGCTGCGGAAATTTTTTTTCAGCTTAAAATGGAAAACACAGAACAGCGAAATGCAGTTCTTGTTTACATTGCTATGAAGGATCGGCAGCTTGCCGTTTTCGGTGATGAAGGTATACACCAAAAAGTTGGGTCAGATTATTGGAGCAGGGTGGTAAGAGAAATGCTTTCAAGGTTCAATACCAATAATTACGGAATAGGAATTGCAGAATGTGTGATCCAGATTGGCGATGCATTAAAATCTAATTTCCCGTATGATAGCGATACGGACCGAAATGAATTACCTGACGAAATTGTTTTCGGCAGATAAAGCCTATGAAAAAATTACTCTTCATACTTACGCTGCTTATTTCAGTTTGTTCATTTGCACAAATTGAAAAAGTTATTCCAAAGAAGCCAAGCCCACAAAAGCTGGTCAATGATTATACAAATACATTGACGGATGCTCAGAAGCAGTCTCTCGAAGATAAGTTGGTAGCGTATGACGATTCAACATCAAACCAGATTGCAGTTGTTATAATTCCTACAACAGGGAATTATTCAGTTGAAGAAGTTGCGCTGGAAATACTTCGTACATGGGGTGTTGGTAATAAGGACATCAACAACGGTATTGTTTTACTTGTAGCAAAGGATGACCGTAAAATGAGAATTGAGGTTGGTTATGGTTTGGAAGGTGTCATTACAGATGTTACATCAAAAGATATTATTGAGTATGCCATTAAACCGCAATTTAAACTTGATAATTATTATCGGGGAATAGATGAAGGAATAAATGGGATAGTAAAAGCGGCAGAAGGAGAATATGTTGCGCCAACAGGTTATGGTAGTAAAAAGGAAAAAGGGTCAGGTATATGGACGATTATAATGATCATAATTGTTCTTATTATCATTTTTGGTGGTGGGGCTGGTGCTGGCGGTACCTACGTTTCAAGAGGTGGGTTTACAGGTTGGTCAGGTGGTGGTGGTGGTGGTTGGTCTGGTGGCGGTGGTGGCGGATTTGGAGGCTTCGGCGGCGGCGGCGGAGGAGGAGGAGGAGCAAGTGGAAGTTGGTAAAATATATTATTTAAAAGAGGGCCATCTTAATTACAAGATGGCCCTCTTTTTTTTTGTCGTTTTTATACCCCTTTACGGGATAGGGGCAAATCCTTTTTTATCGGCTTCTGGCATTACTGATTTAATATAATTTACTAACTCTTGTAAAGCTGTGTTTTCTGTATTCTCATTTGCCTCTTTGCTCTTTTTTGAAAGTAGTCCTTTCAGCACCATTCCATTAATAAATGGATCAGTTTGATTTCTGAAATTTTCAGGAATGGCATCTCTGAATTTCACAATCTCTTCTACACCCCATTTTACTTTTTCAGGATTTTTAACGGCATTTAAGTAGGTGCTGAGTGTATTCAAAAACTGAAATTTCCCCTGGCTCAAAGGCATTTTTGCAAAATCTCCAATTATTTTATCTGCCATGCTTTCATCGCCTGATTTTACAATCTCGTTCATTACAGCTTCCTGTAAATTTCCTTTTGCTGGTTTATCACTCATTTTTTTGGCGATTGCAGAAGCAAGTACTGCATCTGTTTTCCCTAAAGCTATTAGTGCATTACCGGCAACGGTATAGGACGAATCGTTTATCGCATTTTTGAAAAGTTCAATGTATTCCGGTTTTTTATAATCGCCTAACTTGTCAATGGCGGCAGCCCTTACTGTAGCATATTTATCTTTTTTAGCAAGATCGAGTAAGGTAGATTCAAAATTGTTTTTGATTGCTTCTTTTTTCAGGTCTACTTTGCTGATAGCGAAATTTCTCAGGCCTTCATATTTATCATTCAATGCAGTTTTTAATAAAGCTGCAGCTTTTGGATCGTCCATTTTTTTTGATGCAAAATCAATGGCTTCTCTTCTGTCAAGATAACTGCCAGCATTTTTATACTGATGTATATAATTGTCCAACGTTTTGTTATCCTTTTTTGTCCAAAGCATAACTTTATCGCCATCCACATTTATAAGGTCGGGTCTTTTTGTATAGTTGAAACTAAAACTATCAACCGCATTATTCGACCATACATTGTAACGTACTTTTTCAGTTCCGTTATAGACATCAATTGCAAGCGGTAATTTGAAAATCTTATCAGTCTTCTGAGTTTGCTTTACTACCACAGTAGCTTTGCCAACGGCATCGTCATACACATAGTCAATATCAACACTTGGATTTCCACTTCCAAAATACCACTGGTTGAAATACCAGTTCAAGTCACGGCCGCTTACTTCTTCAAAAGCAAGGCGTAATTGATGCGCTTCTGTAGATTTGAATTTATTGGTGGTTAAATAATTGTTGAGTGACTTAAAGAAAGCACTATCGCCAACAAAATTGCGAAGCATATGAAGAATGCGGCCGCCCTTGTTATAGCTCACTGCATCAAACATATCTTCTCTGTTCTTATAATGAAAACGTACCAGATCCTTTTTGTCGCTTCCACTCATTAAATATCCTTGCATGTCTTGGTAATTAGATGCGTCACCTGCATCTTTTCCGTATTTATATTCATCCCATAGGGTTTCACTATAATTTGCAAAAGATTCATTCAGCGTAAGATTACTCCAGCTTTCAGTGGTTACGTAATCTCCAAACCATTGATGAAATAACTCATGGGCAATTGTTCCTTCCCAGCTATTGCCATCCACCAATTCTCTGGCATCTTGTTGGGCACCTTCCTGGTGTAATGTGGCTGTAGTATTTTCCATAGCACCCGCCACAAAGTCTCTGCCCGTTATCTGCGAATACTTAATCCATGGAAAATCAACTCCTGTAATTTTCGAAAAAAATGTCATCATCTCTGGGGTGTTGCCAAATATTTTCTTTGCTACTGATTTATATTCAGGTTCCACATAATAATTAACTTCTTTACCCCTCCAGCTATCTTTCACAACGGCATATTCACCCACACCCAGGAAAAATAAATAGGGTGCATGTGGCAAATCCATTTTCCAATAATCACTTCTGGAGCCATCAGCATTTTTTTTCTGACTGGCTAACTTGCCATTAGAAAGGGTCACATATTTATTATCAACTGTAACAGTCAACTCTTGAGTACAACGTTGGTTGGTTTTGTCAATAGTTGGAAACCATGCAGAGCTTGATTCAGTTTCACCCTGTGTCCATATTTGTGTAGGCTTGTCTTTTTCTTCTCCCTTTGGGTTAATAAAATACATTCCCTT
Organism: Chitinophagales bacterium; assembly: GCA_038257235.1. Taxonomy (GTDB): domain Bacteria; phylum Bacteroidota; class Bacteroidia; order Chitinophagales; family Chitinophagaceae; genus JJ008. The sequence goes on along the minus strand of JBBSJN010000067.1, from coordinate 3,987 downwards.
AATACCAAGCATAGCTCCTCCGCCATACTTTTCTTCAAATTCATCTGGCTTGGCTGTGTAATCTATATAAATAGTATAGCTTTCGTTCGACTTGTAAGTTTTGTCCAGTTTGATTTTCAGGTTCCAGTCATCGTAGTCAAACTTCAAAGGAATTTGTGTTGTTCCTTTTACTAAGGCCACTTTTTTAATTTCCATTCCTTTGGCATCAAGATTTAAAGAATCGGTAGGATAAAAATGTGGCTTTAAGGTTAACCATGCTTTTCCATATAAGTACGATTTGCTGAAGTCTGGCTTTACTTCCAGTTTGGTATGAATCAGGTTATTTATTTTAGTAGCCGTTTCCCTATATTCATTTTTCCAGGATGTATCCATGTCTTCCCCCGGCTGCGCAAATAGCAATGAAGCTGAGCATAAAAATAAAAGTGCAAACAATATTTTCTTCATATTAATTATTTAAGTGCCGCAAATGTAGTTTAGTCGGCGGTTTATTGACGAACAAAAGGTATAGATGGTTACAATATTTAACAAGTTATTGAAGCACTGATGTTATTTCTCGAAAGAATTCAAGTAAATTTGTTGGGACACCAATACCTCACCAATGAAATACAGCATAAAAATTATTGACTAGTTTATACAAACCGACGTTGAAAATTTTTATGCGGAATTCCATAGCCTGTCCCGATGAAAATCGGGATGACCAAACGAAAATATAATTAGCACATGAAAAAGCTTTTCCTCAGTCTATTATTTATAGTTTCACTGTTAACAGCTTATTCGCAAAAAGTATATTTTGTTTATCTGCAGTCTGAGGCTGATCAGCCATTTTTTGTAAAGCTTGACAATAAAATTCATAGTTCCACCAGTTCTGGATACTTGATTCTTTCAAAACTTATCGATAATACGTATAACTTTTCAGTCGGTTTTCCTCAGAGCAAATGGCCCGAACAGAATTTTTCCGTTACAATCAATAAAAAAGATCATGGATTTCTTTTAAAACAATTTGGTGATAAAGGGTGGGGGCTTTACAATTTACAAACCTTAGCAGTTCAAATGTCTTCAAGTGCAGGAGCTAAAATTAATGTTCCTGACAAGGGAGAAAACAAAGATGTGTCCAAATTCACGGAGGTGCTTTCAAAAGTAGCCGACGATCCTTCAATTATGGAAAAGCCTGCTAAAAAAGAAGTAGTTGAAAAAAAGGCTGAAGTCGTAGCAATAAAAGAAGAAAAGAAAGATGAACCTGTTGTTGTTAAAGAGAAAACTGAGTCAAAGCCAGTTAAGCCAGATGTTGTAGTTGAAAAAACAGTAACAACAAATGAGGAAAAAAAGCCTGCTGTCGAAGTAGAAAAACCTCAACCTTCAAAAATAGAACCCGTCGTTGCGAAGAAAGAGGTAGAAGAAGTAAAGCCTGTTGAAGTTGTTGAAAAAACAACGGTAGTTGAGACTAGTGAATCCAAAGTAAAAGAAGATACGATTGATGTTGAATCGGAAAACAAAAAATCTAACTATCAATCGTATACTCCATCGCAAGTAAAAAGATGGTCAGAAAGTTCCACCACAGAAGGATTCGGGTTGGTGTACATAGACGATTATAATAATGGTATGCAAGACACAATACGATTGTTGATTCCAAATCCAAAACAAATCGAAGTACCCGTTTCTATTAATAAAGAACCAAAAGAAGAAAAGAGGTTTATCGATATTGAGAATAATAATGAAAAGCAAAAAGAAGAACCTTCCTTGGCAGAAGTTAAGCCTGTAGTTGCGCCAGTAGCTTCTTCAAGCCAATCAGTTAGTAATAACTGCATTGTAATAGCAGAAGAAACTGATTTCTTAAAACTACGTAAGCAAATGGCGGCTAGAGAATCAGATGAAGCAATGATTAGCGAAGCAAAGAATTATTTTAAAATAAAGTGTTTTACTTCGGAGCAGGTTAAAAACCTGGCAGCACTTTTTTTAAATGATGAAAACAAATATAAATTTTTTGATGCTGCTTACAACTATGTGTCCGATGTTGATAAGTTTGGTGCATTGCAGAATGAAATCAAAGATGAATATTACATTAACCGCTTTCGGGCAATGCTTCGCAATTAATTATCATGCCCCGTTACTTTTTAGAATTAGCGTATAAGGGAACTAACTACAGTGGCTTCCAGTCACAGTTAAATGCGAATACAATCCAGGCAGAAGTTGAAAAAGCTTTTGAAACTTTCCAAAGAGAAAAGATCATAATGACAGGTTCCTCAAGAACCGATGCTGGTGTACATGCATTTCAAAACTATTTTCATTTCGATTTTGATGGACCAATTCCGCAAGACTTTGTATATAAGTTCAATGCAATACTACCGTCAGATATTGTAGTTAAGGATATAATGGAAGTAAATTCGGAAGCACACTGTCGGTTCGATGCCATTACAAGAGAGTATAACTATTATATATACCGTCAAAAAGATCCGTTTCTTAAAGAAACTTGCTTTTACTTTCCCTATAAACTGGATATAGACTCAATGCAGCAAACTGCAGCAATATTGAAAGAGTACACGGACTTTACTTCTTTTTCAAAACGAAACACCCAGGTAAAAACATTCAACTGTCAGATACAGGAGAGCAACTGGCAGTTTCAAAGCAACACACTAACATATAATGTAAAAGCAAACCGGTTTCTTCGTGGCATGGTCCGGGCATTAACAGCAACTATGCTCAAAATTGGCCGGGGCAAACTCTCGGTTCAGGATTTCCGCCATATTATTGAAGCAAAAGACTGTACCAAGGCCAGTTTCGCAGTCCCAGCTCATGGTTTATTTCTAATGAAGGTCGATTTTGGCGAAGACTTGAATAAAAAATTGATTTAGGAGCTGTCAACGCCAGTAATTCTTTTCAACTACAGTTCCGGCTGTACGCTGCAAGTCCGGCATAGCCCACACACAAAGCCCAAACCTCCGCCCACATTGCTTCACCGGGCTTTCCGCTTCCATCCGGCAGCCCTTCATCAGCAGTAATTCTAATCACCAAAACTCACCGGATTATTCTCCCATCTATGCCACCCTATAAAACCATAAAAAAAATTGTCTCGCCAAACCCTTGCCAGTACTGCATTTGTAAAATTTTAACTATGATTCTTTGAAAATTAGTTTGTTATGAACTTTATCACCCTTATCTTCGCCGCCCGTTCAACAAAAAAGCGGATTAGTTCTCTGAATATTGTGAATAGAATTGTGAGACAAATGTGAACAAAAGCAAGGATTAAAATTTGCTGGTAATTAGCAAACCATTACCTTTGCCGTCCGCATTTAAAAAATGAGGATAGTTCTTCACAAAACAAGTTGATTTTCACACCAGAAAATTCTGATTTTTTTGAAAAATAAATGAAGAAAAATTTGGTAGAAATATACAGGCTCTTACCTTTGCAATCCGTTTGAAAAAACGGTGGCGGTAAGTGCCGGATTTAATCCGGTATAAAAGCCAAAAGATCTTTGAAAGTTAGGAAACAATAGCATTTATTTCGATAGCCATCGAAATAAAAAAACAAAAGGTAAGTCAAGCGAAATACATTCGATTTGACACATTAATTTTTCTAAAGAGAATTATACTGTCAGTATCAAACATCATTTACAATGGAGAGTTTGATCCTGGCTCAGGATGAACGCTAGCGGCAGGCTTAATACATGCAAGTCGAGGGGCAGCATGTTCCGAGCAATCGGGATGATGGCGACCGGCAAACGGGTGCGGAACACGTACAGAACCTTCCTTCGAGCGGGGAATAGCCCAGAGAAATTTGGATTAATACCCCATAGCATATTGAAGAGGCATCTCTTTAATATTAAAGATTTATCACTTGAAGATGGCTGTGCGGCTGATTAGGTAGTTGGCGGGGTAACGGCCCACCAAGCCTTCGATCAGTAACTGGTGTGAGAGCACGACCAGTCACACGGGCACTGAGACACGGGCCCGACTCCTACGGGAGGCAGCAGTAAGGAATATTGGTCAATG
>JBBSJN010000066.1:0-13035 GCA_038257235.1 Chitinophagales bacterium | reverse complement strand
TTTAAGAAAGGATTGTTTACTGGTGCATCTGCTATTTGCTTGGTGCCAATAATGTGGGCATCGGGTGCTTTTACAAGAATATCATGTATGGACCGGTAACCACCACAAGAGCCCATGAAAACTATTTTGGAAGCAGTCGACATTTGCTCAATTGTATAAGGTGCATTATAACTATGCCCTCTGTTGATGGTTACTTTCGGAATTATATTATTCGCTGCAAGATATTTGCACAATGCCGCCTGTGCTTCTGCATCTGCATTTGTTTCTTCGGGCAAAGGCCTGTTCATATAGAGTGTTACAGGCATTCCTTTTGCAGCAGTAACTGTTACCCATTGCTTATTGCTGCCATCTATTTTCCAATTGGAATTATTGAACATGCTGATAAGGCTGGGGAAAAGACCAATGCCATCTCTGTCGCCATAAATAAATAATTGCACAGCAACATGGTTACTACTGTCGTATGTCAATGCAGCGTAAGGCACTTCGTATATCGGCGGAATATTCAACTCTTTTGTAAGGTCAATCTTTTGTGTGCTATCAGCAGAAAGAAACAATTTATTTAAGATATTATAAATGGCTATTCCTTTTTTATTTCCTTGTGCAAGGTTTGTCTTATAATTATCCTGAATATTCTTCAGCATCTCGTCAGCAACAGGCTTTAGTGTTTCTGCTATGCTTGCATAAGAATCTGCCACATCCACACCATCTTCAATACCATCTGATCTTTCCAGATTCTTCACAAATGCTCTCATCAACGTATTGGCCGGATCTTCCATATCCGGGTTATTACTTTTAGGAAATGATTTAAGAAAGATATCCAGCATATTAAATCCGGCTGACATTTTTATAAACTTTCTGTATTTATCAAAGTGCAGGCTCATTAATAATGAATCGCCCCGATAATTTATTTTCTTCATCATCAAAGGGAAAATCCCTTTCACAAAGCTGGAAGTATAGATAGATCCGTCAGAAGATACGGCCAGGTAATAGAGTTCCTCTGCTGTTAATGGTTGAATACTTCTGAACCTGAATTCCGAATTCTCATTATGCAAGCCATTAATGACGTTAACAAAGTTGGCTTTTGCTTTTTCTACTAATCTTGTTGTGAGTGATGCAAACTCAAAGGCCGTGTCTTTATTCATTGCCCTTTCTGCATAATCCATCTGTGTTTTCACCAATAACTTATAATATTGCAGTGAATCATTTTTAACTGCATCAATTTCGGCAATCGTCATTTTGCCTTTTACAATATTATCAAGGAAAGGAAAATATTGCTGACCACTTTTGCTTTTGGCCATTTGTACAATGGTCTTTATAAATTCATCATCAGTAATATTTCTGATGATAGAACCAAGATGGTTATAGGCTTGTGAATAATCATATAACTGCCGGGCATACTTCCTTTTATCGATTGCCCTTACCATACTATCTGCAAAAGGCATGTTTGGATTTTGCTTTAGTGTTGCCAGCATTTTGGACGGATGCAATACACAATACTTTAATACAAGGCTATTCTTTGCATTGGTATACCCTGCATTTTTTTCAAATATGTTGGCTCCTAACACGGCATTACCTGCATCGTAAGGCAACCTGTTTATTACAGATTCTATTGATTGTTTGTTCCTGTCTTTTGCAATACAATCTTCGTAAGCATTTATAATAAGTGGCAGGCTGGAAGGATTTACTTTTTTATCTGAATTTTGATTCCAGGCGATGTTGAAATACTTCAACACATTTTCCAGACCGTAGAGATAATTCACCTTCAAACGGTGATCAAATAAGGTATCACTCTCAATTAAAAACTGCAGATTGTCTACCTTTTTTATCAATACCTGGGTAACAAGGTAATTGACATCCTCATTTTTAGACGTATTAAAAAAGTTATCTGCCTTGCCGTCCGAAGCAAGAATGGCCTTTTGCTCGGCATCTATTTTATCATGATTAAGTTGTCGCCTGAACTCCGGTTTATAGGTTTGAGGTATTTTAACCGTATCGATAATGCTGACACCCTGTGCTGATAAAAGATTGGATATCAGAAAAAAAAGGGAAAGGGGAATATATTTTCTCAACTTCATCATAAGGTTTAAAAAAGCAAAGGTACAAAGGCTTTATTTAATAGGGTTTTTACCATTGGTATTGATATTGACGGATTTATATACGATTTGGCTGCCTGCAGCCGCAAAATTAATCTATCAGCCATGCCCCTGCTGTTCATGTTATGTTATTATTAAGGTTAGGTAAACAGATGCCGTGGGATTTCACTTCGCCATTATTTCCCAGTAGGTTTGCAAAAATTAAGCCTACATGGAAACAAAAGCCCGGAAAATACTGATAGCTGACGACGAACCGGACATCCTCGAAATACTGAAATTTAATCTCGACAACGAGGGTTACGATGTAATAACCGCCAAAGACGGAGATGAAGCTCTTGAAAAAGCCCGCCGCAACCTGCCCGACCTGGTAATACTGGATGTAATGATGCCAAAAAAGAATGGGGTGGAAGTTTGCCAGATATTGAGAGGCCAGCCCGCCTTTAATGAAACACTTATTATTTTTCTTACTGCTGTAAATGATGAAGGCACACATATAAAAGGGTTGGAAACCGGCGCAGATGATTATATCAGCAAACCTATAAGTCCAAAAGTTTTTCTAAGCAGAGTAAATGCATTGTTCAGAAGAGTTGATAAATCGGATGTAAGAATTCTTACCATTGACAACATGACTATAGACCCTGAACGCTTTATTGTAAAGGTGGATGAGGCAGAGATCATTCTTGCCAAAAAAGAATTTGAACTGCTTTACTTATTAGCATTAAAACCAGGCCGTGTTTTTCTTCGCCATGAAATACTGAATGCTGTATGGGGAAAGGAAGTAATTGTAGGCGACAGAACAATTGATGTACATATAAGAAAAATAAGGCAGAAAATAGGTATTGACTGCATAACAACAGTGAAGGGTGTAGGGTATAAGTTTGAACTTTAAGGTTCCGCAGCTTGCCTATTGCCTATTGCCCTTGTACCTTCGTAATCATGTTCTCCACAAAAAATATTACTCCCCGGCAGCTGGCTGCTTTTACGGCCCTTGTACTTGCTGTGCCGGTATGTGTGCTGGTATATTTTGTAGAAGATAGCTGGCTGTGGGCAGCAGGCTCTCTCATTATACTTTTTACGGGTGCATATATTCTTATCTCCTTTGTGCTGGAGCGGTTTATTTACAGGAAGATCAAACTTATTTACAAATTTATTTACCAGACGAAGGCCACCCGTAAGGAAGAAACTTATTATAAATATGTGCTGCCACAAAAAAGTATTGATGAAGTGCGGGAAGATGTGGAAGCCTGGGCGGAAGAAAATAAGAAGGAGATTGAACTGTTGAAAAAGAATGAACAATTTCGTCGTGAATTTCTGCAAAACCTTTCGCATGAATTTAAAACACCAGTGTTTGCGATACAAGGTTATATAGAATCTTTATTATCCGGAGCAATGATGAACCCGGACATCAATAAAAATTTTTTAGAAAAAGCTTCTAAGAATGTAGACCGGTTAAGCAACCTGCTGCATGACCTTGACGAAATATCGAGTCTGGAAAGAGGTGAACTCGTTTTATACAAACAGAACTTTGTGATACAGGAGCTGATAAAAGATGTGTACGAAAGTTTATACACAAAAGCCAATGAAAAAAATATCCGGTGTATTATAAAAAAAGGATGTGAAGCGCCGCTTACAGTTTTTGCTGATGAAGAAAAAGTGAGACAGGTCGTTACCAATCTGATCGAGAACTCTATTAAATATGGGAAAAAGGGTGGCACTATCACCGCCAGTATGTACAATACAGATGGAAAACATATTCTGTCAGAAATATCAGATGAAGGTATTGGTATCAATGAAAAACACCTTCCCCGCCTTTTTGAACGATTCTACCGAACAGATGAAGGCAGAAGCATCGATGTTACTGGCAGTGGTCTTGGTCTTGCCATTTGCAAACATATTATTGAAGCCCATGGGCAAACGATACATGTAAGGAGTAAGGAAAATGTGGGCACTTCAGTAGGATTTACGTTGGATACAAAAAAGGATTAGTACCAATCTTTTCCTTCCGCCAGGCTCTTTAAAAAATTTGCCGCTTCATTGCTCATAGCTGTACTACTCAGATTGCCATTCACCTCCTGAATAAAATGATGGCAGCCGTCGCCGGAATAATTAAACGATATATCGCCTGTTAATTTTCCTGCTTTATAAAAAAGCAGGTTACCATCGTAGCCACATTTATAGGCTGCTGCTGTTTTACTGTCAACAAATCCGGCCAGCTTTTTTATGGCTTTGCTTTCCATGGTGGTTACTGTTTTTGCAATGTTGTTGGTTTGTGGTTCGTTAAAATTGATTACGAGGCTGTCGCTGCCACCTAATTGTTTGCCGTTGGCAGATTGCTCCGAACAGGAAACAATAGCTGCTGCAAAGAAGAAGAAAATAAACAATGATTGCATAGAATTTTTTTTCAGTAGTACTAGTAAACTACTAAAAGAAACCAACTTGCCAAAGTATATCTATTTCTTTTTTAAATATTTTCTGTACATTTTCAGAATACGGAGTAGCACCGCCAGTATATCACGGCTCTGCAGCAGAATATTTGTTTCAAGAATGGCCTGTTTGGTGCCGGGTTTTTGGTGCTGTATCAATTTCACCTGCCTGTCAAGCTGCTGATTGATATATTCCCGTACGTCATCCCTGGCAATGCGGATATTCTCCATTTTTTCAAAGCTGTCATGCTTAAGTGCATCAGTAGCCAACACAAAGAAAGCATTCATTTTGTATTTCAGTTCCTCTGTCACCCTGATAAAATCTTTACTGGGTTCCCGGTGAAGATTTTGAATATAGTGCAGGCACTCTTCGCCCATGGCTGTCGTTGAATAAGTAATATCCTGTAAGAAGTCTGAACTGTATAACAATATTTGCGAAGGTTCTGTACCGGCTGTTTCAAGATTTTTGATAAAGCGTATACTCTGTGCTCTTAACCTGAAGCCATATGCTTCCATTTCTTTCAGGTTTTTATACTCCTTCTCCAATTGTGCGCCATCATAATTATTTAATCCATCTAATACATTGGTATAAGAATGTAATAAGGCCTCAAGATTTTCCAGCATGATTTTCTTATTGCCGGAATAAATATCTGATCTGTTTCAGGAAGCATGTTGAATTTTGCAGCATCAGATTTATTTTTTTTCTCTTTCCTTGCAAAAAGCAAGTGGGAGAACACCATATATATACTTACCAATAACAGGAGTACGATAACACCAACAAGTTTTGTTTTTATAAGAATAAAAGCAAATAATCCTGCTACCGCAAATGCGATTAAGGCTGTAATAAACCAGCCCCCGATTACACTTAATACACCTGCCACCCTGTACACTGCAGATTCTCTTCCCCATGCTTTATCTGCCAGCGAAGTTCCCATGGCCACCATAAATGAAACATAGGTTGTAGACAAAGGCAACTTCATAGAAGTAGCTAATGCGATGATTGCACTGGCTAATACCAGATTGATAGATGCCCTTACCATATCAAAGGCAGGCTTGTCATGAATAACTGTTGCTTTCTTTAATTTACTTTTTGCAAAACTCAGATCATAGTATTCCCGTACTGATTTAGGTACAATCACCGAAAAAATATTTCCGATTAGCATGGAGGACTTTACTATTCTCCTTGATATTGCATTTGGCTGAAATCTTTCTTCCCCCTCATTCTGGCTCCCAAGATTTACTTCTGTTTCAGTAACCTTTCTGGCCTTGGAACTAAACCAAAGTGTTAATGCCATGATGATACCCGCAATCAATAACATGAAGTTTGGAACCACTACATCGCTGCTGGCAAGATAAGTTTGGTAAAACTCATTTGCAGGAACTCCTGTAGATTGCCAATTCTCAAATGCAAGAAACCCTGTAATTGGGATACCTATAAAATTAACAAGATCGTTTCCTGCAAATGCCATTGCAAGAGAAAATGTACCCATGAGTACAACAATCTTTAGTGGATTAATACCTGCTAATTTTTGCAACAATAATATAATGATGGTACCACCAGCAAAAAGCATCCCTAATATTAATGCCGTATTTGCATGTATCCATTGCGTAGTTGATGCGCTAAGCAAGGTTGTGCCTTTTAACCCCTTTATCAGTAAGAAATAAAAAATAACAGTGGTGCCTATTCCTGCAAACACTGCTCCATACCTGCTCAGCTTTTCTTCATAGTTGAATGTAAAAATGAGCCGGGAAAGATATTGAACAATAATACCCAAGGTAAACGCAATAAGAATAGAGAGAAAAATTCCGGTTACTATGGAAACAACACTGCTGGCATTAATATATTTCATCATTTCACCTACAGGTTCCTCCTTCTGAATGGAAAATAAAATACCAGCAACCAAAGCGGCTCCCAGTAATTCGAAAATAATTGACACGGTGGTTGAAGTAGGTAATCCAAGTGTATTAAAGATATCAAGCAGCACAATGTCTGTAAGCATAACTGCGAGGAATATCCAAAGTACTATATCCAGCGTAAAATATTCAGGATGAAATATTCCTTTTCGGGCTATTTCCATAATACCACTGGAAAATACTGAGCCAAGAATAACTCCTGCAGCAGCTATAATAATAATTGTACGAAAAGATGCTACTTTACTGCCAATCGCAGAGTTTAAAAAATTAACCGCATCATTACTGACCCCAACTATAAGATCTGTGATAGCAAGTACGAAAGGGATAATTACAAGAAAAATAATCAGTGTCATAGGTCAGTTTATCTTGCTTAAAGAAAAGAAAGATTATCCTTTTTTTCATATTAAGAAATTGTTAACTAAAATGAGAAATTGGATATAGAGGAGAAAGTTACAAAAAAACCACCCATGGATTGACTTGCCCGGGTGGTAACTGCATGAGAAAACTGCTGCTGACTGGGATAAAACTAAATCTGACTTGAGCAATAATATAAGACGGTGATAAGAACTTATGCAAAGATGCCGCCACTGTGTTACCCTGTCGTTGTATCAAGGTTAAAATAGCATTACTAATTGCTGCTACTGCAAAAGCAGCTATAAGGATAAATATCAAAGGATTAAAAACTTAATATTACCTTATTGTTAATTTTTGTAGCTTTAAACTGGTCATTTACCATGAAAATCAGTATTCCCATATTATTATCGCTGCTTACCATTTGTATGTTGCCTCAAAAAACTATCGGGCAGGAAGAAACTATTCCTGTTTCCTTTGACTTTTATGGAAATCCGATTGACCTTTCTATCAATAAGTCAGCTATTATTAGTTTTAATAAGCCGCTATCGCAGTCATCTCTTCTATCTTTTCAAAAACAAATTGCTGTTGAAAAAAATAGCTTCTTTATCCAGTCACTGCTTTCTTATAAGGAACAGTACAAATTAGACGATTGGCTTTATTACCAATTGATCCGCAAAACAGCACAACTTATTAGCCCCAAGGCTGAAAACTATTTCCGCTATACTTTATACAAATGGTTCATGCTTTCAGCATCTGGCTATGATGCCACCTTAAAGACGAATGGCGAGAAACTGTTATTCTATGTGCAAACTAATGAGAACATCTATAATATTCCTTACTACCTGAAAATTGGCAAGCAATATGTTTGCCTGAACTATCATGACTACGGTAGCTATATTGATTTTAAGAATGAAAGATTTGAAGAAGTACTTATTCCTTCAAACGAAACAACTAAAGGGTTTTCGTATAAAATAACACAGCTGCCAGTTTTTAAAGCAACTGATTATGAAGATAAGGACCTGCAGTTTAATTATAGAGAAACAAATTATCACTTCAAAGTAAAATTAAATCCCGAGGTTAAAACAATTTTTGCCAATTATCCTGTGGTAGATTATGAATCTTACTTTAATATTCCACTGAGCAAAGAAACATACAGCTCACTGATTCCTCTACTAAAGAAAAATATAAAAGGACTCAATATTAAAAATGGCGTTGACTATCTGATGCGTTTTACCCGATACGCTTTTCTTTTTGAACCAGACTCAGAAGTCTTTGGTGGTGAAAAAAGACTCTCACCGGAACAAACGTTACTATACAACCAAAGTGATTGTGAAGACCGTGCTGCGTTATTTTTTTACCTGGTAAAAGAAATTTATAACCTGCCAATAATTGTACTTGTCTATCCTGAACATGTAACCATTGCTGTAAATTTTGCAAAACCAGTTGGCAAACCCATTATATATAATGGCCTTAAATACTCTGTGTGTGAACCAACGCCGCAAAAAGAAGACCTGGCTGTAGGACAATTATTACCAACACTGCGCAAACAGCCTTACGAAGTAGTGTATGCCTACACTCCTTCCCGCTAAAATTGCTACTCCTTCCTGCCGGACAATACGGTTACATTTTTCTCCAAACTATCTAATAGTTCCTGAGTTTGTTTACTCATGCCTGTAAAATATTTTTCACCCGTTTTGATAAATGACAATGTCATACAATCTTTATTACGGGAAAAGTAAACAGTTTCTACTGCACCTGCTTTACCATAAAAATATATCTTGCCCTGCGTAGTACAGGTGTCTTTCGATTCAATTACCTGGTCATTTGCATCTTCAATAACATTGCTGAGCGAATTTCTATCCCACACCTTTGTCATATTAAAAAAACGAGGCTCACCGGGAACATGGTAATACATCACTACAGCACTATCACTTTCTGCCAATGCAGGCAGCATATTAATTTTTACAGTTCTTTCTTTACAAGCTGTAAACAAAAAGACAACACAAACAATAAGCAAATAATTCAATTTCATTCCCGGGTTCTGATTTATTCAATTTAATTAAAAAACGTCCTGAATAAATCAGGACGTTTAAATATAATTTGATCAATTAAAATTAATAAGCAGCGTTCTGTGGATCCCAATTACACCATCCACTTGTCCAGTTGGTGGCACCAAATGCACCACGATAAGTTGTGCTGGTAAAAAAAGCATTCATACCCGTAAAACTTGACCCGCTTAATGCAGGAGATCCAGTAACTGGCAAGAAAATAGGGTTAGTGGAATAAAACGGGCTGGTTAGCTGAACTGCTGCGGATGTAGCTAAAGTAATACATCCATCAGCTTCTGCTTTTGTCTGCATTTGTGCTGCTGAAATAATTACAGAATTCCCAGATTTATATGGATTGGTACTTGCATGAACAAGGTTATTCTTAAATTCAGAGATATTATTAACATAATCGTTTAGAGTTGCATCCTGCTCTACATCAAAACCTGCATCAGGATGTCCCATCAAAATTGAATTACGAAGAACAAAATTGGTAGACCGACGCCAGCGGTTTGAAAAATTATGGTTTGCAGCAGTACCTGTAGCATCATTTGGGCCGATAATGGTGAAGTTGCTTAACTGTGGTTTGGTACGGGGAGTTGCCAAAGAAGATGCAGCATCGTTATCGCACTCAATACCGTTACCAGCATCACCTGCATCTACGAAATCAGGCTTACGGCAAGAAACAGCGAACTGTATTTTGCCAGTGTAGCCAAAGTCAAAATCAAAATCATCATCCGCTGTAGCAAATGCTACTAAGTTCTTTGCATTCACTGTACCACCAAAAAATTCATACGCATCATCATTACCAAATGACACCTGCACATTTTCAATGATCGTACCTGAACCTACACCACCACAAGTCAATCCGTTTATTTCAGAACCTGGTTCAGCAGCGATACCTGCATATTCTATACGAACGTAACGAAGAATACCACTTTCATCCAATGGGTCTGTGCCACCATACTGACGGCCAACACCACCTTCAATAGTTGGAGCCGGATCTAACGGACGGTTAGTTGGTGCTTTACCCAAAAGGATAATGCCACCCCAATCGCCGGGAGCTCTTGAACCAACAGGCTTACCGCTTGTAAATACAATTGGCATAGTAGAAGAACCAGAAGCAATAAGCTTAGCTCCTCTTTCAATAATCAAAGCTCCTTTTTCAGTAATATCACTTTGTATCACACATCCTGCATCAAAAGTAATGGTAGCCCCTTCAGTTACATACACATACCCTTTCAGAATCCATTTGCCTTTGGCATAAAACTTACTAGAAGAAATAATTCCTGTAATGATATTACTCTCTGAAGAGGGAGGAGCTACTATAGTGCCGCCGTCATCAAAATTTACCTTTACACATGAGGGAGCACTGAAGAGTACAGACAATATCAGGGCACCGAAAACGATCTTTTTCATATCAATTATTGTTTTTTTGTTTTTTAAATTTTATAGTCAGTTCTATTGAAATTATTTTTTTCCAATATTAAAATCGTATGTAAACCCGATTGTGATAGTAGAGCCGGGAGTATATGAGCTGAATAATCTGTCGTTACCAGAACTAAATGCCTTCTTGCTATCTACATTCTCATATAAATAGTACGGGTTATTCAATATATCAGACCATGTAAGTTTTACTTCTGCCCTGTCGTTCATTACTTTTTTTGCCAATTGAAAATCCAACTGATTGCGGGGTCTTTCGTAGATGTCAACAAAATCCAGATTACCTACCAAAGAAAGTCGCTGACCAACACGATTATATAAAAGAGAACCATTCCAACCGGCTGTTTTACCGGTGTACTGTAAACCAACATTAGCCAGGTAAGGCGACTGGCCTTGTAAAGGACGAATTACAGAAGAAGTTTGCCCGCCAGCAGAAGTAGTTGCCAATGTAACTTTTGAATAGCTGTAAGTAAGGTTAGCAAATACACTAAAGTTCTCCAGTGCTTTGTTTACAAAATCAAGATTCTTTCTTACTTCAAATTCAGCACCAATTGTATAGGCATTATCTACATTGCTGTAGCCATAGTTTCTTCTGTCTAATACACTGGAAGGATCCAATCGTAACTCAATAGGGTCATTAAAATATTTATAGAATGCACCAATAGTTATTGCTTCTCCTCCTTTTGGATAAAATTCGTAGCGGATATCTCCGTTTAATATAGATGTTCTTTTCAGATCAGTATTACCATTTACACCGTAGTTAGCTTCGTAATCAAAGAAAGAGAAAGGAGCTATTTCCCTGAACTCAGGTCTTGCAACTGTTCGGCTTGCTGCTACACGAATGTTGTTTTTTGAATTGGGCGACAAAGTAAAGTTTATAGAAGGAAGCAGATCCCACTTTTCGGTATTAACTATTACTCTTTTTGATGTTACATCTTTTGTAGTTAGGAATTGTTGAAAATTCTCAACCCTTACACCCCATACTAATCTTATTTTTTCTCCGAATTTGTTATCAAACATTCCGTACATACCATTCAATATGGATACACCAAAATATTTGTCCTGGTTGTTTGTAAAATCATTTAACACAAATCCGTCGTTAGCAATGTTTTCCTGTGCAAAAATCTGGTCGTAAGGCAACGTCGTTTTACTTGGATCAAACTGTGTAGGCGATGAAGGCTGGTACTGAAAGATGCGGCTGCGGAAATCCCTGATACGAATAAGTGTGGAACCGCCTGCCTTGAACGTTTGCTTATTCTTACTCATGGTGAAAGGGATAGTGATATTACCATTGCCTCCATAACTAAAATCTTTTAAATCGCTAAAGAATCTGCGGGTATCATCATCATTGTATTCAAATGGGTTGCTGGTTCCCTTCGGACGATTGTATGAAACTGTACGAAGATCTGGCTGTGTTTTCCAGTTGTAAGCAAAGTTTCCGTTCCACTTTAATTTAATACCGCTGGCTGTAAGCTGATGATCACCTTCTAACTGTCCGCTATAAAGCAAACGCTGGTTCAATATGGATGAACGGAAATTAATATCCTGCACACGGTCATCATTAAAACCGCCTCTTGTATAATAATTGTCTTCAAACAATTGGTTGAAGAGGTTTTTGAAAGAAACCTTATGCTTGCCTTTTACAAAAGAAATGTTTGCTACTGCACCTGTATTTACATTGTACTTATTTTGGTCATCTGCTAACACCACTACTGCATCACCGGTTTGTTCATGTAATCTTCTTTGCACATTGTATTTCAACATACTGTTGCGATACTGAACGGAAAGAATTGTTCCCAACACTCCCCCGTTTTTAAATCTTGAACTTTTGCCCCAGGTAACACTGTAAGTCTGCGTTGGCAATGCTTTATTATTCACTTGTCTGTAGACATCACTGTTTAACAATTTACTCCATGCAATTCTCTGTTCAGTTGTACCGATGCGGTATTCTTGCTGCGTTTTAGGAAATCCGGCAGGTAGTTTTCTTGTTTTATCATCGAAGCCAAGCCAATCACTACCATTTCTTTCATTGCTTGTAAAATCTTTAAAGGTTGACTGCGTATTAAACCCAAAACCAACACTTACCGATAACAAATCTCTTGTAGGAACATCTTTTGTATTGATCTGAATTAAACCGCCTGCAAATTCGCCGGGTAAATCAGGTGTTGCCGTTTTATTAATGATAATATTATCAACTAATGAAGAAGGGATAACATCAAAAGAAAATGCTTTTTTGTCTGGCTCTGTACTTGGTAATTGTGCATTATTAATTAGAGCGGCATTATATCTGTCACTTAATCCACGAACAATAACGAATTTTCCATCCTGAATACTGGTACCGCTTACTCTTTTTAATACTTCGCCGGTATTTTTATCCGGAGTACGCCGTATAAAATCCGCAGCCAGCCCACTAGACAATGCTGTATTGTTTTTTTGGAATGAAAGAAGAGCTGAAGTGTTTTCCTGTCTTCTTGAAGTGGTTTTAATGACCACAGTTTCAAGGCTTGACTTGTCTGCTAAGACTATTTCTAAATAATTCTCCTGATTTGTTCCAACTTCAACTTCTGAAACATTCTTAGTTTCATAGCCTGTATTGGAAACAGTAATGGTATATTTCTTACCGATTTCAAGCTGAATATAAAATTTGCCTTCAATGTCTGCCTGTGTTTGTTTGGCAGTACCATCAATAATTACTGTGGCGCCAGGCAGTATTTCATTTTTTGTATTTAAGACTTTACCAGTAAGTTTTACTGTTTGTGCCTG
>JBBSJN010000065.1:0-13200 GCA_038257235.1 Chitinophagales bacterium | reverse complement strand
GTGGAATAGCCAACTTTGAAATTTTCCAGTATTGCTGCGGGAATTATCAATACAAGAGCTATCCAGCTCCAGTGTTTGTCAAACCAGTCATTGTCTAGTACAAGGTTTAAAAGCAGTACCAGAGTGATTGACAAAAGTCCCCAGGGGAAAATCAGGAACATGGATGGTTTTGAGCTTTGTCGCATGAGTTTTTGGTTTTAACAAGAAAGGTAGAAAATAAGCCTGAAATTAAAAACACTTTCAAGCTTTCTTATTGTAGGGTACCAGCAAAGGCCTTTGTTTGAATGCCCGAAAATTAATTTTTTCAGCCTGTCACTTTATTGCGGATTTTAGCTTATATTATTGTGCTGGGAAATAAATAATTCTCATCCGCTTTTACTGTAATTTCATAGTTGAATGATCGACAAAAAAAATAAAATTCCGTTATGGATAATGATGCAATATCAGGAAAAGGAGAAGTAGCAATAACAGAAACAGGCATTAAATCTGCCGGGTTTATCCGAAAAAATCCAGTGTTGTTCACTGCTTTGCTGGCCCTTATTGCCGTAGCTATTGTTTATTTCTGGAAAGACACGCAGGGCAAAAAACAAATAGCTGCAATTGAAAAAATGGCGGCAGAGCAATTGATGGAGCATAATGAAGAAATGTTGAAACTGGTAGCAAAGCCATTTGTCTGGAGTATCCGTTCAGAAATGTTAAGGGATAATATGGAGCAGGTAAATACTTATACGAAAGAAATGGTGCAGGAAAAAAAATTCCAATTAATTCTTTTAATTGATCTTACTGGAAAAATTATAATTTCTACTGATAAAAAATTAGAAGGCCAATCTGTTACAGGTATGTTTGAGTCATCCGTTTTACAGACAGATTCAATAATTATTTTAAGAAAAGATGATTTACTTACTGTTGCAGCACCAGTAATGGGCTATGATAAAAAGTTAGGAGTCTTAATAATGAACTATCTGCCCGTAAAATTTAATACGAAGAAAAGCACAAAGACAGATACTACGACGTTGGCAAAATGATAACCCGGAAAAAAGCATATGGATGAATTTCTCAATAAATGGCTTTATGATGCGACTATAGGTAAACTGATTGCATTAGTCATTGGTATAATTATTATTTGGCTACTTGTCAAGTTCTTTCAAAAGAGAGTGGTTAGGCTTGTTAAGGGGAATGACCACAAGTACAAAGCAAAAAAATTGTCGGCCTTTGCTGGTTACTTACTTGTAATTGTCCTGGCTCTTATTATATATAGTAACAAATTAGGTGGCTTTACAGTTGCTTTAGGTGTTGCCGGTGCAGGTATTGCCTTTGCCTTGCAGGAAGTAATAGCCAGTGTTGCAGGATGGATGGCTGTTATGTTTGGCGGTTTTTTTAAAACAGGCGATAGGGTGCAGCTTGGCGGCATAAAAGGAGATGTGATTGATATAGGTGTATTAAGGACAACACTGATGGAAACCGGTCAATGGGTGGATGGAGATTTGTATAACGGAAGAATTGTGAGAGTCGCCAATAGTTTTGTTTTTAAAGAACCTGTATTTAACTATTCTGCGGATTTTCCATTTCTTTGGGACGAAATAAAAATACCTGTTCAGTATGGCTCAGATTATATAGCTACAAGAGATTTGTTCATGAAGATTGCAATTGAAGTGGCTGGAGATCTATCACGGCAGTCGAAGGAAAAGTGGAGTCAGCTTGTAAACAAATATCTGCTGGAAAATGCACAAACTGAACCCATGGTTACCATAACAGCTAATGATAATTGGGTAGAGTTTACCATCAGATATGTCGTAAATTATAAGAGAAGGAGAGCAACTAAAAATGAATTGTTTTTAAAGATATTAACTGCAGCAGAAAAAGTGCCCTTTAAATTAAAATTCGCTTCGGCCACTTTCCAGTTGGTAGAAGTGCCGGAGCTAAATGTTAGATTAAATAATAAGTAAAATGAAAAAAGCACAATTTTTAATCCTGTGTGTTCTGTTTATGTCTGTGAGAATCAGTGCCCAGACATTTCGGATTAATACAACTGAAATTACATTTGAAAACAAATTAAGGCCTTGTCTTTTTGTGAGATTTGATGCAGATGCCAAAACTGTAAAAAAGGGCTGGGTAGATTATATGAGGAAAAATTATAAGATTAAGGTTAAAGGAATTGGTTTATTTTCAGATAAAGACATTGTGGAGGCCGAAGATGTTACGATCAATTCAATTGCTGACAAAAGAATGAACATGTATGCAAGAGTAACCGATATTCCGGGTGGGTCGGAAATGAAGTATTTCATGTCATTCGGGTATGATTTTTTTATTGGTCCTGAAGAATATCCGAAAGAGTTTGATGGAATGTATAAAGTATTAAATGATTTTAGTACTAGCTTTTTGAATGACTACTATGCTGATGAAACATCGGCGATACTTAAAAAAATAAAAGGGTACGAAAGGGATATTAAGAAAAATAATAACACTATATCCGGCAATATAAAAAAGAGCAAGAAAGGATCACCTGCTGTTGAGAGTGCATTGGATGCTAAAAATTATTCCTTGCGTCTTGAAAACGAGCAGCTTGAAAGTAAAATTGCAGCGTTGAAAAAAGATATAGAAGGTATAAAGGAAAAACAAGAAGGAATCATTATAAAATAATCCGTCTGCCGACAGGCAGGTTCAGTTAAACAGGAATAAAATGAAACAGTTTAAAACATTTCTGCTGGTATTAATTGTCATCATCTTTGTTGTATTTGCTGCACAGAATTTTGAGACAGTTCAAATTAAATTATTTAATTGGGGTATTAGTTTGCCCCTTGCTTTGCTTACAGTAGCCGTTTATATTTTGGGAATGCTTACCGGTGGTCTTTTATGGTCGAACCTGAAAAAGCTTACAAAACATGATGGGGAAGGAGCAAGAAAAGAAGCCGGAAGTAATAGTTAATATGAAAATTATAACCCCCGAAGAGGGTTATACTAGTTTCGGATAGGAATTGAACTGGAGTGTATTTAGTTTTATTATCCTCTTACTATTTCGTATATTTCAGGCAGGCCTTTAGTCCGGAATGGCAGGTTAAAGGCCCGTAGTTTACAACTTATACAGGGCTGGTTAACCATGATTATTACACAGCCTTTACTCAAATTTTACTTTATGGATACAGAAATTATTGATGTTAGAAGTCTGACAATAGAGGACTATCAGGAGCTAAAAGATTCTATGATACAGGCCTATGCAAGCCTTGGAGGTCAATATTGGAAAGAAGAGGCTATTCAAAAGCTTATTCAGAAATTTCCTGACGGACAGATTGTAATAACCCTGGATGGAAAAGTAGTTGGCTGCGCATTAACAATTATTGTCAATTATGATAAGTTTGGCGACAAACATAACTACCGTGATATAACAGGCAACTTCAGTTTTGAAACACATAATACAAAGGGAGATACACTTTATGGCATTGAAATTTTTATTCATCCCAATTACAGGGGAATGCGGCTGGCCCGCAGGTTATATGATACCCGCAAAATGCTTTGTGAGAGGTTGAATCTGAAAGCCATCGTTGCCGGAGGCAGAATTCCAAAATATGGTATGTATGCCGATACTTTAACGCCGAAAGAGTATATTGAAAAAGTGAAGAGAAGAGAAATTTTTGACCCCACATTAACTTTTCAGTTATCCAACGATTTTCAGGTAAAAAAAGTATTGAAAAACTATTTACCGGAAGACGAAGAAAGTATGGGTTTTGCCACCTTGCTGATATGGCATAATGTGTATCATGATGAAAAGAACATTCTGCTCCGTCAAAAAGATATAATACGAATTGGTCTGGTGCAATGGCAGATGCGGCATTATCATACAACAGAGGATCTGTTAAAGCAGGTTGAATACTTTGTAGATGCAGTAAGTGATTACGAGTCTGATTTTATTTTATTCCCTGAACTGTTTAATGCCCCCTTAATGGGTGCATTCAATGAAATGGACAGCCGGCATGCAATTAAAGAATTGGCACAGTTTACAACCCCAATAGTAGATGCTATGAGTAAAATGGCGGTATCCTACAATGTAAACATCATTGCGGGCAGTATGCCCGAAGTAAGAGATGGAAAAGTTTATAACGTTTCATATATTCTGCAGCGTAATGGAGTAATTGACAGTGTTTCTAAAATACATATTACGGATTCGGAAGAGTATGAATGGGATATACAAGGCGGTAATGAAATAAAAGTAATAGAAACGGATGCAGGAAAAATCGGTGTACAAATTTGTTATGATGTTGAATTTCCGGAAATGACAAGAAAGCTGGCTGATGAAGGGATGCAGATTTTATTTGTTCCTTTTTTAACTGACACACAAAATGCCTATAACCGTGTTCGTTTCTGTGCGCAGGCAAGGGCAATAGAAAATGAATGTTTTGTTGCCATTGCAGGAAGTGTTGGAAATTTGCCCAAAGTAACCAATATGGATCTTCAGTTTGCACAGTCAGCGGTATTTACACCCAATGATTTTGCTTTTCCGGTTACTGGAGTAAAAGCCGAAGCAACTCCCAACACGGAAATGATTGTGGTAAGCGATGTAGATCTTTCGTTGCTAACGGAGCTGCACCATTATGGAAGTGTGCAAACGCTGAAGGACAGAAGGCTCGATCTGTATCAATTAAATTTTTCAGAAGATGTTAGTGAGGAAAATGAGAAAAAACCGGAAAATATAGCCGAACCTGTTAAAAATTAAGCAGCAAAGTATTGTACCAATCTATGCTTCAACAAGCAGAAAGATCTAAATCAAATTAAGTGAAAGAATTCTGGGAAAAAATTTTATTTAAGCTGGGAGCATTTACAATTACTCCTGCTAAAATAGCTGCTGTATTAATCGTAATTTTTATTACCTGGTTCCTCTTATTTATTTTCAGAAAAATATTGTTGCGCAATAAAGAGATAACTGTTGGTGAAAGAGGAAGGAGATTGTCATTATTTCAATTGATAAAATACTTTGTTTGGGTAATTGTTATATCAATTTGTATACGAGTTTCCGGTTTTGACGTTACAATTTTAGTAGCCGGTTCTGCTGCATTATTAGTTGGTATTGGTTTTGGGTTGCAGAATATTTTCAGTGACCTTATCTCGGGTTTGTTTATGTTGTTTGAACGTAAAGTAAGAGTAGGGGATGTGATGGAAGTGGACAATATCGTAGGCAAAGTACAGGCTATCGATCTCAGAACCTCTGTTCTATTAACAAGAGATGGATATGATATTATAGTTCCCAATCATAAATTTATCACCGAAAATGTTGTGAACTGGAGTCACCATAGTTATGACCGGCGTTTTCAGGTAGAGGTTGGTGTAAGTTATGGAAGTGATGTGGACCTGGTAACAAAATGTTTATTGGAATGCAGTGTGGATCAGAAAGAACTGATAAAAGCTGAACATCACAAACCGATTGTTCGCTTTAATGATTTTGGAGACAGTGCCCTGATTTTTTATCTGATGTTCTGGACAAAGGATATTTTTCATGTAGAACAAATAAAAAGTGAGCTTCGGTATAAAATATTCCGTTCATTCAAAGAAAATAATATTATTATACCCTTTCCTCAGAGAGATGTTCATGTTATTCCTAAGTCATTATAAAAAAAACAGCCAACTGGCTGCTTTTTTATAATCTTAAAATAAGTTATCGCAAGGCATCAATTACGAGTAGCTCCGGCAACTTTCCTTCAATTTCATTTATCCATTTGTCACGAAGTTGAGCAGTATCAAACAGCATACTGGTACCTACAATCTGACCATTTGTGCTTTTTACATTAAAGAAATATTTTCCATTCGTACTCTCCTTCTGTTCTATGCCTGATGACAGCGGCATGTTCGATTTAATGGACTCAATGCCATTTAGCATATTTTCCTTTTGCTTATATCCCTCACCCGAAAGAAGCACTTTATTTTTACTGTCTACTAAACGAAAATAATGTTCATCATTTGAACCTTTGTACACTTCAAATTTCATAATTAGTTTTTTTAGATTTAAGAAATAAGAAAAATTCAATTTTAAGCATGAATTAATCTTTGGCATAATTGAGGGATAGTAACCCTTTAAAATTAAAATACAATGAAAAACATGTTAAAATGTTGAAAAACAAAGGTGTTCGGCTATTTTTGCCGCATGGAGGGAGTTAGTTCGTACATATATATTATTGCAGCTTGTTTACTGGTTGTATTCTCCTATTTGTACAATTTGATTTCGCAGAAAACAGGTATTCCTTCTGTTTTATTATTGTTGTTATCCGGTATCGGTTTGCGGGAAGTATTAATTTATAACAACGCAACAGTTTCCATTCCATCTTATTCGGTTGAAGTGTTTGGCATAATAGGTTTGATTATGATTGTCCTTGAGGCGGGACTTGACTTGCAGATAAGCAGGAAGAAAATTAGACTAATACGAAATGCCTTTTTATCAGCATTGTTTATCCTGGCATTTTCATCATTTGCCTGCTCTGCGCTGTTGTATTATACTTTGCAGGAAGATTATCTGCGTTGTTTAATTTATGCAATTCCGCTTTCTGTTGTTAGCAGTGCTATTGTTATTCCAAGCATTTCGCACCTGGCAGAAAATAAAAAAGAGTTTTTGGTGTATGAAACTTCTTTTTCTGACATTATGGGCATCATTGTATTTAACTATATTATTGCCGGTAATTTTTTACAGGCCGGCAATTTGGCTATATTTTTTGGATCGGTGGTACTGGCACTTTTACTCAGCGTGGTGTTATCATTACTGATTTTATTCATGCTTACTAAGATCAGAACAAAAATCAGGTTCTTTCTTGTGTTTGCGGTGCTCATTTTTTTATATGCCGGTGGTAAAATGCTCAATTTGCCGGCATTGTTTATCATTTTGTTATTTGGTTTAGTTGTAAGTAACTGGCAATTGAGTTTGTTCCACCGTTTTTACAAGTGGATGAACTTTACTGAGGTAAATGATGTAGGCAAATTGTTGCACAGTCTTACTGCGGAAAGCAGTTTTCTTATCCGTACTTTTTTCTTTTTTGTTTTTGGGCTTACCATTGATGTAAGATTGTTACTTGATATGGATGTTGTGTTAACGGGCAGTGCATTGGTACTCATATTATTTTTTATCCGGTTTATATATCTGCGTTTTTTTCTCCATGCACATATTTTCCCAGAACTGTTTTTTATGCCAAGAGGTTTAATAACGGTTCTCTTGTTTTATAGTATTCCGGAAATGTATAAGCTTTCAAAGTTTAATGAAGGAATTCTTTTCTATGTGGTACTTACAACAAGCATAATTATGATGATTGGTTCTATAAGCTATGGAAGACCGGAGTTGCAGGCGATAAATGATGAGATTCCAATAGTTGAAAGTTCTCAAATATGGAATGATTTGGCTGAACCAATCAGCGATCCTGAAGAACAAGTTTAGGATAATTAAATTTAGTGAAATTAAATGCTGATACTTCTGCTATGCATTTAAATGATGTTATTAAACTTAATCCCGGCCTCTTCTTACATTTGCAATAATTTATATTCATAATAATTGCTTAGTGACGGATTATAGAAAAATTATTTAGTGATATGAACATAATCAGGAAGGTTCGCCAACTACTCAAATGGGCATTTGAAAAAATCCAGAATGATCGTTTAAAAAATAATTTATTGCAGGCAGTACCTTTTTGGATAGCTTCATTAATAACAGGTTTATTAGCTGTACTTTATGCCAGACTATTTGCTTATGCAGAACATGGCACTGCGTATATTCTAAAGCACTACGCCTGGCTATTATTTATTGTTACTCCTTTATGTTTTGTAATAGCCTGGTGGGTCGTGGTAAAATTTTCAAAATTTAGCCGGGGTAGTGGAATTCCTCAGGTTATGGCATCAATTGAATTATCAACAACAAAAGATGATGCGAAAGTGGGTAAACTTCTTAGCCTGCGGATTATTATTGTAAAAACGTTTTCCAGCCTTGTAATGGCATTTGGTGGTGGTGCAATTGGAAGAGAAGGCCCAACGATTCAAATTGCCGGCTCCGTTTTTAGAAAAATAAATATGCTATTGCCTAAGTGGTGGCCAAAAATTTCGAGAAGAAATATGATCATGACGGGTGCTGCGGCAGGGCTTTCGGCTGCATTCAATACACCGTTGGGAGGAATTGTTTTTGCCGTGGAAGAATTAACGAAAACGCATATAAGCTATTTTAAAACAGCTTTATTTACCGCCATTATTATTGCGGGATTAACGGCGCAGACTTTACTGGGTCCCTATTTATATCTTGGTTATCCATTAGTGAATAATCTTTCTTCCTATATTTTCTTTGCAGTAATTGCGGTAGCCATAATTGCAGGGCTACTTGGGAGTTGTATGGCTAAGCTGATGCTTGCGCTGCTGAAATGGAAATCAACATTTAAATTCAGGTATCAGCACATTTTATATTTGATTGTTTGTGCATTGACAATTGTAACAATAGCGTATTTTTTTGACGACAAAATTTTGGGGTCTGGGAAAGAATTAATGGAAAACACTTTGTTTACATCTGATAAATATTCATCATGGTATGTACCGGGTTTGCGGATTGCGGGACCTGTATTGTCGTTCACTACAGGAGCAGCCGGGGGAGTTTTTGCACCCTCATTAAGTGCAGGTGCCAGTGTTGGTTCTGTTATGGCTGGCTGGATGAGCTTGTCTGATACTAATTCCAATTTGCTTATTTTGGCTGGGATGGTTGGTTTTTTAACCGGCGTTACAAGAACTCCATTTACTTCTGCTATTCTTGTACTTGAAATGACTGATCGGCATAATGTAATTATGCACCTGATGGTAGCTGCAATGGTAGCAAATCTTGTGTCTTTACTGATCGACAAACATTCTTTGTATGACCATATGAAGAAACAATATTTACAAGAATTGAAAGAAGAGGTGACAGTGCAAACTGGAGCAGTACAAAAGGAATAAAATAATATAATCTAAAAATAAATTTTAATCTTATACATGAATTTATTTGCCATCATTACTACACTGGTTGTTATAACCGCAGTATTTGCTTACCTCAATACAAGGTTCCTGAAATTGCCAGAAACAATCGGGATGATGATTATTTCCCTTGTTTTTTCTCTATTGCTGATTGGAGCAGGAGTTTTGTTTCCGGAGATTTCTGAATTTGCCAGAAGTTTTATCGGTAGTATAGACTTTAGCGAGGTCCTACTTGATATCATGTTAAGCTTTCTCCTATTTGCGGGAGCATTGCACACAGATGCATCACTGTTGAAAACAAATCGACGTTCCATTACTATTTTTGCCATTGCGGGGGTCATTTTATCTACATTATTAGTTGGCACATTAATTTTCTTTTTTCTTCAAACTTTTTTAACTCCAATAAATTTCTGGTATTGTTTATTATTTGGAGCATTAGTGGCTCCTACCGATCCAATTGCTGTTCTTGGCATATTGACAAAAGCCGGTGCGCCAAAAGATGCAGAGATCACTATTGTTGGCGAATCGCTTTTTAATGATGGTATTGGCGTTGTATTATTTTTATCATTGCTTGAAATTATAACAATTGGCACAAACAATATTTCTTTCGGAGATATAAGTTTACTGCTTGTGCAGGAAATAGGTGGTGGAATACTTTTCGGCTGGATTCTTGGGCAAATAGGATTCAGAACAATGAGGAAGATCGATCACTATCAAACAGAGATATTAATAACTCTTGCCATTGTAATGGGAGGTTATATGGTGGCGCAGTTATTGCATCTTTCCGGACCACTGGCAATGGTGGTGGCAGGATTGTTTACTGGAACCAGATCAAAGGAACAAGCCATGAGCGATATTACAGAATTATATGTCTATAGGTTTTGGGAACTGATAGATGTGTTAATGAATGCAATACTTTTTGTGCTGATAGGATTAGAATTGCTCACCCTGGAATTCAACTTTAATTACCTGATTGCCGGACTTGTGGCAATACCTATTACTCTTTTGGCAAGGTATTTTTCATTGCTTATTCCGGCATCAATCTTTAGAAATTATATTAAAACCAATCGAAAAACAATCCGGCTGATGACATGGGGAGGTTTAAAAGGCGGTTTATCCATTGCAATGGCACTGTCATTATCGGCGCCATTGCCCAAAACTCAATTTGTATTTATGATTTACGTAATAGTCATTTTTTCTATAATAGTGCAGGGGCTTACTGTTGATAAATTGGTTAAGAAAATGTTCTGAATAAAGAAGCTGACACAGCAAAATGATTTCTGCTTTTGTAAAACGGATTGATTGTTATAAATTCCGCCAACTTTGTATTTAAAATAGATTTGAACAAATGGAGAAATTACACAATAAACATATTATTGAAATTGCTATTGTTGTTGGTGGAGCTATCGTGTTGGGCTGGCTGATAAAGAAACTTATCTTCCCGATACTTTACAAGCTTACTTATAAAACAAAATGGAAAAGTGATGATCTTATCATTGAAAGTATTGGTAAATGGGTGATCTTCTGGTTCTTTCTGGGAGCTTGTGTATACATAACACCCATATTTACTGAAACATTCACTTTTGCAAAAAATAATAACCTTACAATTGAACGTATTATTACTGCCCTTTTTATTTTTTCAATTTCAGTTGTAGCAGCAAGGATTGCTGCAGGCATGCTGCAGATCCGCTCTGAAAGGGATGATAGTATTGTTCCCACCACTTCCATTCTTGGTAATATCGCAAAGGCAATTGTGTATGTTATTGGGTTAATTTTTATTCTTCAGACATTTGGAGTCGCCATAGCACCATTGGTTACTGCACTGGGTGTAGGAGGTATTGCAGTTGCTTTGGCTTTGCAACCCACTTTATCTAATTTGTTTTCAGGGTTGCAATTGATTGCTTCCGGAAAAATCAATCTTGGAGATTTTGTACAACTGGAAGGTGGCCAAAAAGGTTTTATCAGGGATATAACCTGGCGCAATACAACTATTGAAACGGCACAAAATAATGTGATCGTAGTGCCCAACAGCAAGATGGCTGATTCAATCATCGAAAACTTTTTTCTTAATGACAGGAAAATAACTTTTAATGTATTAGTTGGCGTTGGGTATGAAAGCGATTTGGACAAAGTTGAAAAGGTTTCTATTCAGGTAGCTAAAGAGATATTGCAGAATCACTATGGCGGTAATAAGGAGTTTGAACCTTTTGTGCGGTTTTATAATTTTGGAGCCAGTAGCGTTGACTTGAAAGTATTTTTGCAGGTAATGGAATATGCAGACCAGTTTGCCATTACATCCGCATTTATCAAAGCTCTCCATAAGGGGTATAACCAGGAAGGAATAAATATTCCATTCCCCATACGGACTGTTTATATGAACAAAAAAGAGGACTAAGATAAAATCAGGTGCCTTTGATGTAATTTTCCATATTATTGATAATAAACTGTTGCTCTTCGATCAGGTATTTTACCAAATCTCCGATTGATACCACTCCGATCAAATTATCATTTTCAATGACAGGAAGATGTCTGATGAATTTTGTGGTCATCAACCGCATAGCATCTTCAATAGAGCACTCAGGAGAGATAGTTATCAGGTCAGTGTCCATGATCTCTTTTATGAGTGTTTCTTTGGAAGATTTTCCTTTCAAGATCACTTTTCGGGCATAGTCCCTTTCTGTGAATATCGCAATGGGTCTATCACTTTCCAATACAAGCAGGGCA
Source organism: Chitinophagales bacterium (assembly GCA_038257235.1). GTDB lineage: Bacteria > Bacteroidota > Bacteroidia > Chitinophagales > Chitinophagaceae > JJ008. Next base: position 1,524 of record JBBSJN010000065.1, on the reverse strand, counting down.
CTGATGTTTTTCGCATGTAACTCTACCAAAGCATCATAAACCACGGTTTCAGGGCTGATGGAGTACACCTGATTACCCTTTCCATCCAAAATGTTTTTGACCTTTCCCATAATATATTTATTTTAATGGTTGAGAGCAATATCTGGAATAGCCAGATTTTACCGGGCTCTATAAAAATACAAGTCTTTCTTTATACAAGAAATGATTTTTTAAATATAAATTAATAAACAATCATTTAAGTTTCAGATCAAGCCGGATTATTAAGTGTACATTAGATAACCTGTTCATCATCACTGAAAAGAAGTATGGCAAGAGTTATTAAAATAAAAAAAGGATTAAACATCAAACTGGTTGGTACGGCTAGCCAAACCATTGTAAAGACTCCTTTGCCCGAAACATTTGTCATCAAACCAACTGATTTTGCAGGGCTTGTTCCCAAATTACTGGTTAAGGAAGGCGATGAAGTGTTTGCCGGCAGTGCATTGTTTTATGATAAGGATAATGAAGCTGTAAAATATTGCTCACCAGTAAGTGGTGAAGTGGTGGAAATTGTAAGAGGTGATAAAAGAAAAATACTCGAAGTAAAAATGCTGGCTGATAAAGAAATCAGATATCTTGATTTTGCAAGAACAGATCCAAAAAAACTGAGCCGCGAAGTTATTATAGAAACATTGCTTACCAGCGGAGTATGGCCATTTATCCGCCAACGACCTTATGGTATAGTTGCTGACCCTGCAGATACACCAAAATCAATTTTCATTTCTGCTTTTGACAGTAATCCACTGGCTCCGGATATAAATTTCATTATGCAGGAGCAGGATGCAGATTTTCAAACAGGATTAGATGCCTTGCAAAAATTAACCGAAGGGACAATTCATTTAAATATTAAAGAGGGTGAAGATTGTCCGCCTGTTTTTTCAGCTGCAAAAGGAGTGGAGGTCAACAAAATTTCGGGACCACATCCTGCTGGCAATGTGGGTGTGCAGATCCATCATATTGATCCGGTCAATAAAGGCGAAGTGGTCTGGTATATCCATCCGCAGGATGTATTGATAGCGGGTCGATTATTTAATCACGGAAAATTTGATGCTGCACGAATAATTGCTTTAACAGGTTCAAGAATAGCAGATCCAAAATATTTCCAGACAATTACCGGCGCCTGTATAAAAAATCTGCTTGCAGCTGCAGGATTAAAAGAAGGAAAAAACAGGGTCATCAGTGGAAATATTTTATCTGGTAAACGAATTACAGCAGACGGGCATTTTAATTTTTATGATTCACAAATAACTGTTATCCCCGAAGGCGATGAACCGGAATTTATAGGTTGGATGAAACCGGGCTTTGATAAATTCAGTGTATCAAGAACTTTTTTTTCGTGGCTTTCACCTGCGAAGCAACATGACCTGGATACAAATATGCATGGTGAAGAAAGACCTTTTGTAATGACAGGCCAATATGAGAAAGTTTTTCCAATGGATATTTATCCGGTACATCTCCTCAAATCTATTTTGGTGGAAGACCTTG
>JBBSJN010000064.1:0-13227 GCA_038257235.1 Chitinophagales bacterium | reverse complement strand
TGCTGATGTAAAAAGTGCCGCTGCAGCAATTAACTCTGAAACATTAACGCTTGATCAACGGGATGCTGTTAAGTCTTTTTTCAGAAAGGCTGCAGACCTGTTAACTAAAATGAATTGATAACGCACATAAAATTTAAATCATGGCAGATAAAAATAAAAACCTGTATTATTTACACGAACTATCAGATTACAAAGTTGACGATGAGTATGCTGATGTAAGAGATTGGGAAGTAATAGATGCAAACAAAAGAACCATAGGCAAAGTGGATGGACTGCTTGTAAGCAAACAGGCAGAACGTGTAGTTTATCTTGACGTAGAAGTTGATAAATCTTTAATTGAAGCTGGTCACGAAACCTATGCAGTTGCTTCAGATAAAGGTGTACACGAATTCTTGAATGAAGATGGAGAAAACCACCTGATTATACCAATTGGCTTGGTAACCCTTGATGAAGATGATAAGAAAGTGCATACAAGCCAGATAGATTATACCACTTTTGCAAAAACAAAAAGATTTAAGAAGGGAGTTGATATAGAAAAGTCTTATGAGCTAATGGTTTTGCCTCTCTATTTCCCGGGTGATCAATTTGATGAAGAAAGCGGTTCAGAAAACCAGTTTTATGATCGCAAAGAATTCAAACGGCCTCCACTAGGCCCCACAATTTAAAAATAAAAATATGAAGCGAACTATTAAAAATCTGATGGGTTTTACAATGGGCGCCACCGATGGCGAGATAGGAAAAGTAAAAGATTTTTATTTTAACGATGTAACCTGGACGATACGTTATCTGGTTGTAGAAACAGGTAATTGGCTATCAAACCGCAAGGTGCTCATTTCACCGGAAGCACTTTTACAGGTTGATTGGGAAAATGAAACATTCCCTGTTAACCTCACAAAAGAACAAATTAAAAATAGCCCGGCTATAGACACCGACCAACCAGTTTCGAGACAGCACGAAATGGAACTGTATGCACATTATTCATGGCCAAATTACTGGGGCGGCGGCATTTTGGTTGGAGGCATGGGTACTGCCGGAATGATGATGCCTAGGTCATCGGTGCCTATGGAGGAAGCAGTAAAAAACAGTAAAAACACTCCCGACGCTGAAACAGACGGCGACCCTCATTTACGAAGCGCTACAAAAGTGCAGGGTTATACTATTCATGCAATGGATGATACGATTGGTGATGTGGAGGATTTTATAGTAGATGACAGCAACTGGACAATACATTATATGGTAGTTGACACCGGCAACTGGTTTCCCGGCAAGAAGGTAATTATATCGCCTGACTGGATAAAAGAAATAAATTGGGAAACTTCAGAAGTCACTGTAAATGCCTCGGTTGAGCAGGTTAAAAATAGCCCGGAATATGATGCTTCAAAACAGCTAAGCACAGCGTACGAGTCTATTCTTAAAAACTATTATGGCCGGTTTATTTCTCATAAGTAAATGCCTTTCAAATTAAAAATAATGCTGCCGGATATGAATAAGTCGCATGCCATGTTACTTTCATTTTTATTTGTAATACTGCAATGTGTAGCGATTAGTTGTACCAATAGGGAAAGGACAAATAAACCTGGCAGTACAGCAGATAGTTTAACACAGCCAACAGAAAATGCTGCTGCGATAAACACTTCAAATGGCAATGTAAATTTTGTAACGGCGTCGAAGATGGTGATGCCGGCAGTAGTGCATATAAAAATTCATTTCAATGCCTCGTCAGATTATGGTGCATCAGGGTCAGGGGTAATTATTAGTCCTGATGGATTTATAGCTACAAATAATCATGTGGTTGAAAACGCATCTGCTATCGACGTTATACTTCCTGACAAACGAACCTTCTCCGCAAAGTTGATTGGCCGTGACCCCAATACTGATTTAGCACTTTTAAAAGTAGAGGCTAACAATCTTCCTGTCGTTAAATTTGGAAACTCTGATAAGGTGCAAATAGGCGAATGGGTGTTAGCTGTAGGGTTTCCCCTTTCACTTAATACAACCGTTACTGCAGGCATTGTAAGCGCCAAAGCCAGAAGCATTGGAATCATAAACAGGCCAGGCAGCAATACCATCCAAAACAATGCGGTGCCTGCAGCTAATATGGCTGTTGAATCATTTATTCAAACCGATGCTGCCATTAACACTGGCAATAGCGGAGGTGCACTTGTTAACACCAATGGCGAATTGATAGGCATTAATTCAGCTATAGCTTCGCCAACCGGTAGTTATGCAGGCTATGCTTTTGCCATACCGGTAAACTTGGCAAAAAAGATTTTGGATGATTTAAAAAACTTTGGAGTGGTTAAGCGAGGTGTGTTGGGTGTTTCCTTTCCGGCGCCTGCTGCAGAAGACCAGTACTTGATACAGCAGGGCCTCAATCCTGCATTGGTAAAAGGCGTTTATATAATTGGTGTTCAAAATGAAAGTGCTGCTGCTGCGGCCGGCCTTAAAGAAGGTGACATTATTCAAAGTATAGATGGCGTTTTAATAAACTCGTCAACGGAGTTTTCTGAAAGAATAGCAAGACAAAAACCTGGTGACGTCATCAAATTAACTTACCAGCGCAAAGGCGATACCGCTACAGTCTCTGCTACACTGCAAAGTGAAGGTGTGGCAAAAACTGAAAAACGGGAACCTAAAAGTGATAGAGCACTTCAGGAAATATACAACAGGCTTGGAGCCACTTTTGCTCCGCTGACAGATGATATCAAACAGCACTTTAATTTAAATGCCGGTGTTTTGGTAACTAAGGTGTACAGAAATGGTTTTTTTGACCAGGCCGGCATTCTCACAGGTACTATAATCGCTTTTATCAACGGCAGCCCTATTAACAATCCGCAAGATATTGGTATGGCTTTGCTGTCAGCTCAAAGTGGTATGATTCAAATATATGCTATTGCACCAGATGGCTCAAAAGTGGTATTTAACTTCTCCATTGGAACATAAAACATGCTTTATCTTTTTGTGATAATAGGAAAGCTACATAAATAAACTTCCAGACTTTTTAAAATCTCATCTATGCTAAAATCTTATTTAAGTTGAAAAGGAAATTTGCTTAGTAAGCGGTCTAAACTTGGTTTTGAACTTTGCTTTGAAACCGTAAGATGCCATTATTACTACAGATCCTCCGCGGCGGACGATGAAGCTATGAAATACAAATGCAGGCAACCGAAATAAAAAATTGGATAACATCTAAGAACCTTTCCTTTTTGCCTCGTCTGTCTTACCTTGCATTTCTTTCTCTGTATTTTTTGTGTTTTCTTCATTTTGTTGCACACTTCTTTCACCACTTTCTACTTCCACCCTTCGTATAGTTACAGCATATATATCAGGCCGTATTTCAGAGCCGTATTTTAGCGCATACGCTTTTGTAAACTCTGCACCAAAATATAAAATAATAGAAGAATAGTAAACCCACAGCAGCAGGATTACTAGCGATCCCGCAGAGCCGTAGGAGCTACCCATGCTGCTATGGCCTATGTATATGGTGATGCAAAACTTTCCAATCATAAACAGCACTGCTGTGAAAATCGCACCCGCTGCTACATCTTTCCAGCTAATGATTGCATCAGGCAGAACACGGTAAATAATGGCAAATAACAATGCTACCACAAACAAGGTCAGGAGTATATTGGATGTATAAATAAGAACGAAACCGATATCGGGAAATGTCTCCTGGAGCTTCTCCATAAGGCCATCCAGCAGGCTGCTTATAAAAAGGGATACCAGTAACAGAAAGCCTAGGCTCGCCGTTATTGAAAATGACAACAGCCTGTTTTTTAACATCCTCAGCCATCCACTTCCTTTTTTTACTTTTAAATTCCATATTAAGTTGAGAGAACTTTGCATTTCGCTGAAAACGCTTGTTGCTGCAACAATGAGCATAACAAATCCAAATACGGCGGCAAAACTATTTCCACTTACAGAAGCATCTTTTATTATTTCCTGTATTTGCAGCGCCGCCTGTTTTCCCAACAATCCACTTAGCTGATTGTAAATGGTTCCATTTATAGCATCACGCCCCCAGAATAAATTGGCAAAAAAAATGATCACCAACATCATAGGGCCGATTCCAAAAATAGTATAGTATGAAAGTGATGCGCTAAGCTTTAGTACATGATGTTTTGAAAAGCCTGCAGCTGCATCTTTTAATATTTGCCAAAATCCCTTTAGGTTAAAGTCGCTCAATGATTCTTTCTTTTAGCGGTGTTTCTTTACTTTCTACTTACAGCATATTTAAGCCAAGATCTCAGATACAATTTATTTGTGCCATTGGTCAAAAGACATTCATTCGAATTTACATACTGTTGCGCTATTAAAAAATTTTGTTCTATAACTTATTAGTGATAAGGATAAATAGTGATTTTAATTCGTGTTAAGGCAAGAAAAAATTTATTCAAGTAGAGTATTAAGGATTCCATTAACCCATTGGTGATGGATTTAGCAATTTCTTTCATAGTGTTTTATAATAAAATTATCTTGACGGTGTCTTATTAAATTGATAGGACTGAGGCGATTCGTGTTTTCCAATGGTAAAAATCATGCTCTCCGCATAGGGTGGCTCCAACAACAAATCTTTTAGAAAATCAAAATTCTTTTCATTCAATTCGTAATACTTTGCTGTGGAGTATTTGTAACTGATCCATCGGGTAAAATTATAAAAGAGGTTTTTAATGCTGCAATGAGTTTGATTTGTGAGGACACGAACCAGGGAGAAAGGAGTATCTACTCTCCAAAGCCAGTTACCGACAATTAGAAAAAAAATACCGGGTTGCCCGGGGTACCATTAATCAATGGGTACTCAATTATCAGGGTATTGCCAACTCGTATTCTAAGTTCAGAACTGGAGTTGTTTATATTGCAGATGTGAAAAAAAAAGAAACCAATAAAAAACAACTGGAACAACAGCTTACCGAATAAGAAAAACAACAGCAGAATGGCAATAAATTTGCATCGGACATAACTTAAAGAAAATACATCAATTGAAAATGATGTAAAAAAGAGTTTTTACCTTTATAAAAATATCAATGAAATAAAAGGACGGATACGGAAACACAAAAAGATAACTGAAAAATATTCTCGGTCAGCCTCGGGACACGAACCAGAGCAGGAGTACTTTTGTTGACTCTTATAGTGCATCATCTCATGCTGATCTTGAAGAAATTGTAAAAAAAGGCGACAGCGAAGTCAATTAGAATAGGAACCCTAAATTCAGCATGAGTAAATCATCTTCTTTTGAATGTGTGTAAGTGGCCGTAAAAACCCATTTGTTTAAAGGATTAAACCAAATACCTCCTCCAACACTAGTGTGCCATTCAGAAGAATTTTCTTTATCCACCCAAACTCTACCCTGATCATAATGCCCTAATATACCAATGGCTAACGGTAAATAATAAAATGGTATTTGTGCAAGTCTAATTCTTATTTCGTTATTCTGATAAACGCTTGTTCTTCCGCTGAATCTATCCCGATTAAACCCTCTTAAATATCCTAATCTTCCTAAACTCGCATTACCCCCAACTGTGTTTGCCTGATAAAAAGCAAAATTACCAGATAAGCTAGCTGCACCAATGCGTGATGCGAGAGTAATTAAGGTTGGGTCTGAAATATTTGCCTTGATTATCTTCAAATTCAGCCCATCTAAATTGGCCTTCATGTCGATCCCAGTCACCTATCCAAATATCAAAAAGTCGAGCTCTTAGTAAATTTTCTTCGTCAACCCTATTCTCGTTGTTATCTAACAGGTCTTCTAATACAGATTCAGTTGACACAGCATTTTCCGTGAAGCCAAAGCCCTTATAATCCGACCAGTCTTCATCGGCATCTTGTTCTATCATAGCTAATACGCCACCAAATTCATCTCTATACTGACCCAATTTTTCAGTATCAGGTATGTAAACCATTCTGGGGTTAGTATGATAGATGCCTGCTGCATCACCTAACAATGGAAGGATAAAAGCTCCGAAGGGGTGTGATGAAGATATTTGATCTTGTACCACGTCATCAGCAAATGAGTATTTCAGTGGTTTAGGTAGCGTAGGTGAAGGGTCTTTTTGTATTGATCGTAGTGAATATAACTTGCCATTATTGGCCTTAAGCTTCAGTGAGTAAGTCTGCTGACCTCCACCCCTCTCTAAGATTTCAAGCCCCCCTTTAGCTTCATCAAAGTTTAAAATTGGCACTTTTACGGGTGTTGTCCATGTATCTCTATAATGATCGCCTAGTAAAAAACGCTTAAACTTACCCGCTGCTGAATAGATGAAAGCTACTAGAGCAATTAGTATGAGATTGCGTAAAATCATGAATTAGTGTAAATGAAAATGCATATAAATGCAAGCACTGTAAGAATTAGGCTTATCATAAAGATGTTGTAAGAAATGGTCAGTAATTTATATTTCTTTTCAAGTACTCCACCCAAATTATATAAATCAATCGACATGCTGTCATAGAGTCTCTCCTGATCAGATTTTAATTCTTTAAGATAGGCTACAAATTTCTCTTTTGGGATTCTCAGAAAGTTACCGAAATACAGCAAGCTTAATTTACCATCGGCCAATTTCTGCTTATCAATTTTTTTAGAGGTGACCTTAGGTATTGCCGATAATATAGCAAAAACAACAGAAGCTAAAGATCCGAGGAGCAATATTAAGATAGGTACGGTAAACCTTAGGTTGTCCACAATGTAGGTCTTAGACAGTGAAAGGCTAGCACCAGAGATTGTAATAATCACTGATATCATTATGGTGTTAATACTTATCATCATATTAGCCTTTCCATCTGCTATAGAACTGAAGTTGATATGGTTTCTGTAGTTAGCCCGATACATTGTATCAATACCCCTCCCCAGATCTTTCCCGGTATTGGTACGAGTGGTTACCTTTCTGGATTTAACAATGTTCTTGCGTTGATTTGTTATATTTTTAACCCTGCGCTTACCATAATCTTCTTTTGCAACCTCAGTAACAAAATTGTTATTGATTAAAAACTGATATTGTTTTTTGGCCCATTCAAGCTCAGAGTATGATTCATCCAGATAATTTCCTATCTCTACCCTCAATAGCTCTCCCTTTCTAAAAAATCTCTTCCTTCCTATATGTGCTATATCGGCATCATGTAGTATCTCTTCAAGTTTACCTACGGGTTTTTGATCTCTTTTGGTGCTTAATATTAATCGATCTATCACTTTCTTTCTTTTATCATCATAGTCTTTATCGCTTAAAAATTCAAACATATACTTAAGACTTTCTTCCTCATGATTTTGATATGTTTTTATAAAGCCCGTATCATGAAACCATGCGGCTATTTGAAGCAATTCAAGCTCTTCTTGGGAAAGGTCACTCTTGTCGCCTAACTTTTGTGCTATTTGAGCTACTTCGTAGGTGTGAGACCAATTATGATATAATAGGTCACTGGGCAGCTCGTCTTTAAATAGCCCTGTTACAAAATCCTTTGCCTGTTCGACTAAATTATTTTTATTATCATTCACTTATTTGTAAGTTAATTAATATCTAAGGAAAGTAGACAGAACATAACAATTTCACCGCCCAGTTTCGTGTATCCACGAGCCGAAAAAATTCTAAAAAAATGGTTCGTGAATACACGAATCACTGCAAGTTTTAAAAGATCTTATTGCTTAAAATTTTTCTTCAACTCCGTCAGCTTTGCCTGAAAAGGATTTAAAGATGAAGAAGGTTTAGCACTTTTTACAGCATTTTTTCTTTCCGGCTTACCTTCTCCCCGGCTACCCGTTTGTCCCTCCTTCAACGACAAAGCAATTCTCTTTCTCGAAATATTAACTTCAAGCACAGTTACCATTACTTTCTGTCCCAGTTTCACCGCTTCATTCGGGTTGCTGATAAAACAATTGGCTAAATGTGAAATATGAATTAATCCATCCTGCTTTACTCCCACATCGGCAAAAGCTCCAAAGTTGGTTACATTGGTTATGATGGCAGGATATTTTCATACCGTGTTTCAAGTCTCCCATCGTACTCACTCCATCTGCAATGCGAAATTCATCAATCGGCGAACCGGGATCTCTGCCTGGTTTTTCCAGTTCTTTCCTTTGCCGGCATGTATTATGTTATTCCATCCAATGTGGTACACTCTGCTGTTGCGGTAACAGATTGCAAAGTGATTGATGTGTTTAATCCGGTTCGAGAAGATTATAAAACTACCAGTTCCTGAATTTTATCAGCTACCTGCTTATTGTAATTTATCAACCAGAATATTTGCTGCCACGTTGATTAGCGTTTCCAGCAGTGAAACATTCTTTTCCAATACAACAATTGTTTCTTGTTTTTTTTCTATTTCTGCCACCGGCATATTATTGTTTTGCATCACCACTAATTGCTGCCTGCTGCCGGTTAATCTTTCCAGCGCATAATCTAAAATGGACTGGCTATAATACATCTGATCTCTTCCCACCTCAATTGTATTGTAATAATCAGTTCTGTTTTTCAAATAATTATTACTATACCCTTTATTATCAAATGGAGGACATTCACCCATAATATCACCATGGTTCATATGTGCCTTAATTGCATTCGATGAGACCCGGATAGTAACCTGGGATTCATTATTACTATTAAACTTATGACAGATTAATACCTTTTCATTATTCTTATTTTTATTCCGATCTTTAAAATTTTCAATGGTCCAATTGTAGTCATAATCTTTACTATTGATCTTTTTATAATGCCCCTTTCCCTTTTCATTATCCATAGGGGAATTATTATTTTTATCTTTTTTGCTCTTTTGATCCATCTTGTCGTCAGACTCACTTTTGGTACTTATTTTTTCCTTTTTACCTTGATTATTCTTTTCCTTTTTATCCTGGTTGTTCTTATTTTGATTTTTATTACGATCATCTTGTTGAAAAGAAGTTAAAGTGATAACTGTAACAAATAGTAAAAATAAACTCAACCCCGTTATATACTTTTTCATAGTACTAATATTAATTATTGTTTTTAAATTCCGCATCCAGCTTTTCCAGAGAAGATTCTACATTTTTTGTTTGTTCGTCCAATTTTTCAACCATTTCATTTATACTTTTTGAAGTAGAGTCCATCGTTTTGATTTCAATTTCCTCTGTTTGATTATTGTTTTTACCAGTGCAGGAACTTCCTGTTAATATCACTATAGTTGCTAAGGAAGCAAGCCATTTTAAATTTTTCATGTTGGTTATAAATTATTTGATAGCTAAATTTTTATCAGGGAATACTGTTTTATTACTTAACGTCATGCAAAAACCTATCCAATTAACGAAAACAGGCTTAATTGTACTCAAATTATTGTAAATAAACATGCCGCATTTGAAGTTTTAAGGCATAAACTATAAAAATGCTTGTTTAAATAATCCGGCCACTACCGCTCAGGTTCCTGTCACCACCGCCCCGTTTAGTGTCTCCGGGCTAACTGAAAACTCTAATCAACAGGTGTTGAAAATATAATTATGGAGAAAAAGAGGAAAATAATTTCGCTTTACTTTATCGTAACTCTGAATCCTGCAAACAAACGAATTCCCTGGTTTGGTGCATACACATAAGTAGGGTCAAAACTCAATGCATAAGGGTTATCAGTTGTTGCCAGAATTTTTCCACCTCCATCATACTGCACATTTTTATCAAAAGGATCATTGGCTCTGGCAATAATGAAAGGCGTATTTTTTGCCGGCGTCCAGTTCAATAGATTTTTTACGCCACAATAGAATTCAACAGCACTGTTTACTCTTTTTGTCAATTGAATATTCTGTATGCTCCATACGGGAGAGAAACCGGGTCTTGGATCTGTTGCGGAAAGCAATGGCAAACGCATCGGACCATAAATATTTCCGGTGTAATCAATCGTTAATCCTGCTCCGGGAAATATATAGGTGATAGCCCATGTACCACTCCATTTCTCTGTCAGTACCGGTAATGTCTTTGTTCTTTTGTCCGTATCATCTTTCTCCACTTTAGATACATCCTGCACCGTTGCTCCTAATAAACTTTTAAAACGATGACCGATATTTAATTCAAGATTTAAAGTAACACCCTTTGATGCTGAATACCCTTTCAGGTTTTCATAAATGATCTTATTAGGGTCTGTATCATAATCTGGTATGATCTGGTTAGTGAAATGTGAATACCAGGTGGACGCATCAATATTTAATGTTACACCATTCCAGGAAATATATTTTGAATAATTAAGATTTACATTGAAACTTCTTTCAGGATTCAATGACTCTTTTATTTCAACCGACCTTGCTCCAGTCAATGCTGCATGTTCTTCAGTAAACAAACTCACCACTCTGAAACCGGTTCCGGCATTCAATCTGAATACCTGGCGGTTCTTCATGGTCCATTTCCAGGCAAGCCTTGGAGTGAAGATGCTTTTATGAATAGGATGATAATCATACCGAAGCCCAGACAAAAGAGAATGTGACTCATTCAACTTCCATTCATCCTGCACAAAAATGCCTGGAATTATATATTCATCCGGTTGATTATTTCCTGACAAGGTATCTGCTGTGGCCGTAGAATTATCATCATAATAGTTGTAACGTACTGCTGAACCAAGAAGTAAATTATGCGATTCACCGGCTTGTTTATCCCAAGTCAGCTGACCGAAAGCAATCCGTTGTTTTCCAAAATAGGGAATCGTTCCATAATAAGAATCCTGCTTATGTCCTGTTGTTGAAAAAGAGAACATCATTTTTTCTTTTACCGGAAGTTGATAATTACCGATCAGCTCCCAACGATTAGTGGAAATAGTTTCGCCATAGATGCTATCAGTTCCCTTGAAATTTTTATTCCAGCGCATATCTCCACCCCACCTGTTCTCGATAAAATAACGGCCTGCTATCGTAGCCACTCTGTTGTCTTTTCTAATAAAACTCAGTTTATTAAAAATGGAAATTCTGTGTTGCAATGTTACATCCGTAAACTGGTCATTGTTCTTATCTAATGGATTCAGGTAATTATAATAATTGACGCCCAATAAAGAAACTGCCTTTTTACCAATTTTAAATTTAGTTCCCAGATCCACAGTATGTTCGAGCCAACTTGTAGTCATAATATTTCCCGTAAACAGCGGTGCTTTCTCCGGTGATTTGGTTATGATATTGATCATACCGCCAATGGCTTCTGAACCGTACAAACCCGAAGCCGGGCCTTTTACTATTTCTATTCTGTCTATTAATTGAGTGGGAATACCAAACAAACCATACACAGAAGCAAGACTGCTTACTATCGGCATTCCATCAATTGTAACCATGGTATATGGTCCTTCCAGTCCATTGATATGAATATCGCCGGTATTACAAACGCTGCAATTCAATTGCGGACGAACACCGTTTACATTTTGTAAGGATTCAAAAATACTTGGTGAAGGATTCTTTTTTAAGAATTGTGGTGTATATACTTCAACTGCAATCGGACTTTCTGATTTCCTTACAGCTCTCATCGTTCCGGTAATTACAACGGCATCCAGTTCTTTTTGCAATGGAGATAATAAAATGATGAAGCGATCCTTATTGTTAATAGTGTATTCCTTATTCCTGAATCCGACTGCTGTTATTAATAGTATCTTCTTTTCTGAGGATGTTATTGAAAAACGACCCTGATTATCGCTTAACAAAACATTTGAAGAATCATTAAAAGTAATAGTAGCACCTTGAACAGCTTCGCCTGTTGATTCATTTCTTATTTCGCCCTGTTTCGTTGTCTGACTAGTTGCCGGAAAACTTAGAATTATTAAAAGTAATATTGCGAAAACCTGTTTCATTTCGAGGGGTATAAAAATATTTTTAGTCTTGTCTAAATATTAGTTTAGACAAATATAATATATTTTATAATGAAAAAACAGATTTCATTTTGAAAAAAGACAAAAAATTGGAATTCAAACTGCTGGAACAGCAATTCGATAGATATGCAGTTTACAACCTCTTTGTTGGCATAACCAGTTTGGCCACTTTTATTGATCTTGCTATATCATCTGTCCATGCGAAAATCAGATCATTACCCGACTTTGTCATTTGCGGAAATCCTGAAGATCTTGACGCAGAAGATTCGGCTATCATAATTGAATTCTCTTTCTTACCATCGCTTTGAACGCTGACTGCTTTGATTGAAGCACCTTCCATCCAGGAAACCATTGCTGTATTTTCATCCAGCATCACCAGGTCTACTCTTCCGATCGCATTCCCCTCATCAATTTGTATTGGCTTACCAAATGTTGCACCTCCATCTGAAGAAAAAATTACTTTCACCTGTCCTTTTTTGTCCTTCATTGAAAACCAGGCAATGGCAAGATTATTGTCAATTGCATCAGCCCTTGGACCATTTACCGGACAACCTTCAATTCGCCAATCATCAGAAAAAATAATTTGTGGCGTTGTCCATGCTCTATTTACATAACGCACAATTGCCATATCCCTGATTTCGTCTTCCGAACGGTCTCTGTAAACTACAACAGGGCCATTGGTTGTTATAGTTGCGCTGGTTTGGCAACAATCACAAACACGGTTGTCCAATTCCCATTCTTCTTTTTTATTTCCCTGTTTATCAACTATGGCACTTCGCAAACTCATTTGCCCATGATGGCCTTCATGACCTCCTTTGCCTTCTTCCATCCCGGTATTTCTTCCATCCAACCACGAAACAAAAAAATTATTATTGTAAGGAACCATAGAAACAAATCCATGCTCAGCCTGCTTGCCGTCATCATGAAGTGTCTTTGCAACTGACCATGATTTCCCGTGGTTGTCAGAATTTAAAAATTTTACATCATATGCATATTTGCTGTCGCCACTTTTTGCTAAAAAATGGGCCATTAAATAATTAGCCCCATCTGCTGCCAGCATCGGATAGTCGGCCCAGTTTACAAACCAATTATTGCCTGAGTCTATAATAACAGGTTCTGACCATTTATCATTTTCAAGGATAGAAAATTTAAAATAATTTTCCTTTCCTTTTTTTTCTATCCATGATAAATAAACTATTCCTTTACTATCTGTAAACAAGTAAGGTTCTGCACAGGAATCTTTTGCAGGAGAAGAAAGTTGTTTCACTTCCACTATTTCAGTTTCCTTTTTATCTTTTGTATTCATCTTGCAGGAGGCAATAACTATGATGAATAGTAATAAGGTTAATTGTTTAGTCATTTTTGGTTTATTATTTTTAGAATCATTTGTATGCTGGCACTGTCATCCCAATTGCGGGAACCTGTTTCAGAAAATACAAGTTTACC
>JBBSJN010000063.1:0-13500 GCA_038257235.1 Chitinophagales bacterium | reverse complement strand
TTCCACTTCTTCCACCATCTTCCTCATCTTCGGACCAAAAAAATCCAACCCGATCTTTATTGCCTGTTCACGGCTTTGTTGTTTATAGGTAGTGCCAACCACTTTTCTTTCTTCATCAGAAAATAGAGGAAATGAAATTGCTCCGGGAATATGTGCATGTAAATATTCTCCGGGACTTCTTACATCAAGCACCGGAAATTTTTTTGCCAACTCAAGAAACTGTTCAATATCTGTTTTCTGTACTGCCATATATCAATTAGCCGATTAGTAAATTAGTTAATTTGAAGATGAAGAATATCCTTAAAATAAAAAGCTGCTCTATAAAATGAGCAGCTTGTATTCAATTATCAAATCAGCTAATTTTCAAATTGGAAATTTATCTATTCATACTTGCCAAAAACTCTTCATTATCCTTCGTTCCCTTCATTCTGTTTTGTAGTTCTCGCATCGCCTCTTCCACATTCATATCTGTAAGGAAAACACGGAGCAGGTTCATTCGTTGCAATACTTCTTTATCTAGTAACAAGTCATCACGACGGGTTGAAGAAGCAACCAGGTCGATGGCAGGATAGATACGTTTGTTAGATAAACGACGCTCCAGTTGTAACTCCATATTACCGGTTCCTTTGAATTCCTCAAAGATCACTTCATCCATTTTACTGCCGGTATCAACCAATGCTGTTGCAATAATGGTTAAGGATCCGCCATGTTCAATTTTTCTGGCAGCACCAAAAAACTGTTTAGGCTTCTGCATTGCATTTGCTTCCACACCACCTGATAATACTTTACCGGAGGATGGAGCAACTGTGTTATGTGCTCTTGCTAAACGGGTAATGGAGTCTAACAATATCACCACATCATGGCCACACTCTACTAAGCGTTTTGCTTTTTGTAAAGCCATGGTTGAAACTTTTACATGCTTTTCTGCAGGCTCATCAAATGTAGAAGCAATAACCTCTGCCTTTACGCTTCTTTCCATATCGGTAACCTCTTCCGGACGTTCATCAACCAACACTACCATCAGGTAACATTCCGGATGATTGGCCGCAATTGCATTAGCAACTGCTTTCAACAACATCGTCTTACCTGTTTTTGGTTGTGCTACTATTAACCCTCTTTGTCCTTTACCTATTGGTGTAAAGAGATCCATTATTCTGGTAGAATAATCTGAAGGAGTGGTAAACAAATTTAATTTCTCGTACGGAAACAATGGAGTAAGATAATCAAACGGCACCCTATCTCTTACTTCTTCCGGGCTTTTACCGTTGATTGTATCAACTTTTAAAAGTGCAAAATATTTTTCACCTTCTTTCGGAGGACGAACAGCTCCATGAACCGTATCGCCTGTCTTTAAACCAAATAATTTTATTTGTGAGGGAGAAACATATACATCATCGGGTGATGACAGATAATTATAATCAGAAGAACGAAGGAAACCATATCCATCAGGCATCATTTCCAATACACCTTCTCCCAATATCACTCCATCAAATTCTATATTAAACTGTGGCGATTGTTCTCTTCGTTGAGGATAATGCTTATTTTGTCCGGCTCCGGATGGATTGTCGGCAGACTGCTGATTTCCTGAGTCATCATTCTCATTTAAAATTGCCTGGGCAAGTTGAGTGTCAAGTGTTTTTATCACTTGCTCGGATTCCTCTGTTTGAGGTTGGCTACTTACTTCCGGAGTTACTTCGGTTTCCTTTTCCTCTACCTTTTTACGGGTCCTTTTTACAGGGGCTTTATCATCTTTTTTAATTGGCATATCGGATTTTTTAATAATTGTTTTATCAGGCTGGTTTTCTACTTCGGCTTCTTCACTACCTGTGCTGGTATTTATTTTAATAATTCTTTTCCTCTTACCATCACCTTTTGGTTCGGCAGTTTTAGAGTCAGTTATCGCCTGGCTATCCAGAATTTTAAAAACCAGGTCTTGCTTGTTTAGCTTTTTTGCATGCTGAATTTTAAGCTGTTCTGCTATATCAAGTAATTCTGGAACGAGCATGTCGTTCAATTGTAGAATATCGTACATATAATCATCTTGAGTTTATCACAACTAGGAGTCGCTAATCGTAAAATCTGAAACTGTTTGAATTTATGTTGAATGAAAACGGCGGGTAAATGATGAGTTAAACGCCTGGGAGAACTGTACTTATCTGCCTGTTTCCACTGCAATTATACGCTGAATTTGGCAAAATCAAAAATATTTAGTTTTTTTCCTTATTTACAGACCTGCGGCCCTGCTTATTTCCAACATCCGGTCAATGGGCCTTTTAGCTGCTAATCGCAGCTCTTCTTCCATATTTATCTCCGGTGTTTCATACTCCATACAGAGGTATAATTTTTCCAGAGAATTTAGCTTCATATGCGGGCAATCGTTGCAGGCACAGCTATTATTGGGCGGTGCAGGTATAAAGGTCTTTTCCGGAGAAGCCTTCATCATCTGGTGTAAAATGCCTGTTTCAGTAGCTACAATAAATTCTATAGAAGGGTCTGTTTGTGAATATTTAAGCAACCCTGTAGTAGATCCAATAAAATCTGCAATTCTTAAAATGGGGTCTTCACATTCCGGATGAGCTATCAGTTTCGCATTCGGATGTCTTATTTTCAGCTTGGTAATTTTTTCCAGACTGAATATTTCATGCACCATACAGGCACCATTCCAAAGCAACATATTTCTGCCTGTTACTTTGTTGATATAAGCTCCCAGGTTTTTATCTGGCGCAAAAATTAATGGCTGATCTTCCGGAAAACTTTCCACAATAATTTTTGCATTACTGCTGGTACAAATCACATCGCTCAAAGCTTTGATGCCGGCACTGCAGTTGATGTAGCTAACCACTTTATGGTCTGGATGTAGTTCTTTGAATTTTTTAAAAAGCGGGGGGGGACAACTGTCGCTGAGAGAGCAACCGGCTTTTAAATCAGGAATAACAACTTTTTTGCTGGGATTAAGAATTTTTGCTGTTTCTGCCATGAAGTGCACTCCGGCAAAAACAATCATATCCGCAGTAGTTTGTTCTGCTTGCTGAGCCAAACCTAAACTATCGCCGATGTAATCTGCCACATCCTGGATATCCGGTTCCTGGTAGTAGTGTGCCAGTACCATAGCATTTTTTTCCTTTTTCAATCTTTCGATTGCTGCAAACAAATCCAGTGTAGGGTCCAGATCAATATCGAGAAACCCTCTGTTTTCAACATTTGCTTTGGCAGTATCCAGTACTGAGTTATTCGAAGTATCGTTGTTCATCACAAATTCATTTCGGTTCAGCAATATTCCATCAACAAATTCAAATTCTAAAAACTAATTTTTTTCATCTACTCCTAAATACAATAATAGTAATAATACATTTTTATAAAAAAGAGTATATTATTATTACAGCTGTGGATTAGTGGATAAACTCTTTTACAAATTTACTTAATTGAAGTAATTAACATTCAAAACATAGAAATCCACATCAACTACTGTTGATACGACTGATTTATTTTCTAATTTCCACATATATGTGAATTAACTATCTGGGAAACTTTCTTTTTCTTTTTTTAAAATTCAATGTTAACGAACAAAGGGTAGTTGGTGAATATGTTGGCCTTTATCTGTCATCCGGCGGCAACCCTTTTTTAAAATACAATCATTCAGTTTCATATCCACGTTTCACAACAGGATTATCCACAGGTTTTTTATGTTGCCAACATAGCCGTGGGGAGAAAAAGTATTATACATAGCTCAAAAAACAAGGGAAACAAATTTATATAAGGAAAAACGAATCTGGAAGAAAGGCTTAAATTTACCTGTTTAATATATTATTAATACGATTATTGAATATTTTTAAAATTTGCTGTATGATTAAATACTTAAAACACCTGTTCGTTGGATTTTGCTTGTTAATAATAACCATGGCCAGGGCGGATGAAGGCATGTGGCTACCCCAGTTATTAGCCCAACTGAACGAAAAGCAGATGAAAAGCATGGGGATGAAAATAAGTGCCAGTGATATATATAATATTAATAAAGGAAGCCTGAAAGATGCGATTGTAAGCTTTGGTGGTTTTTGTACCGGAGAAGTTATTTCATCCAAAGGATTGGTGCTTACCAATCACCATTGTGGTTTTGATGCTATTCAAAATCATTCAACGCTGGATAATAATTATATAAGAGATGGTTTTTGGGCCAGAAATAACGGAGAGGAAATTCCTAATAAGGGCTTGTTTGTAACATTTATTGTAAGAATAGATGATGTAAGTAAAAAAATATTAGCCGGTGTTAACGGTTCTATGAGTGAGAGTGAAAGACAATCAGTAATAGATAAAAATATTGCTGCTTTAAGAAAAGAAACAAAACAGGAAACTTATCAGGATAATTTTATTAGAGCATTTTTCGAGGGTAATCAGTATTTCTTATTTGTAACAGAAACGTACAGAGATGTTCGTTTAGTAGGTGCGCCGCCTTCTTCTGTTGGTAATTTTGGAAAAGATTCTGACAACTGGATGTGGCCAAGACATACAGGAGATTTCTCTATGTTCCGCATTTATGCTGGCAAAGACAATAAGCCGGCAGAGTATTCAGCAGATAATATTCCTTATACTCCAAAAAAATCTTTATCCATTTCATTAGACGGTGTGGCAGAAAATGATTTCACGATGGTGTTTGGTTTTCCCGGAAGAACGATGCAGTATTTACATTCATCTGCAGTAGATCAAACAGTAAGGGTAAACGATCCTATCAAAATTGCTATCCGTGATAAAGCATTGGCCGTAATAGATGCATATATGCGGAAAGATGAAACAATAAAAATTCAGTATGCATCAAAATATGCTGGCATTAGTAACTCCTGGAAAAAATGGCAGGGCGAAGTGTTGGGTTTAACAAAGACAGATGCCGTAGGAAAAAAGAAAGAGTATGAAGCAGCATTTCAAAAAAGAGTAAATGCAAATCCGGATTGGAAAAATAAATATGGTTCGTTGTTAACAGATATTCAGGCTGCTTATGATGAGCTGGAACCCTTAGGCCGTTCCAGAGATGTTTTTAATGAAGTGTTCAGTAAGATTGAATTATTTACCATTGTCGGTCAGCTCAATACGTTGGCACGTGCACAAGGAAAAAATAATTATGACGCAACACTGGCAAGAGTAAAAGACCGGCTGGAAGATTTGTACAAAGAGTATAGCGCCGAAGTAGATGAAAAACTGTTTGCAGCACTGATGGAAATGTTTTATGAAGAACAGCAGAACGGAACATTGCCGGCAGAATTTACCGACATGGTTAAAAAAGGTGATAATGATTTTTCTAAAATTGCCAAACAGGTATATGAAAATACGAACCTTGACAACGCAGAAAAAACATTAAAAGCATTAAACAAAGACACTAAGGACCTGTTAGATGATTACAGAAAGGATAAAGTAACAGAGTTATATGCTGCACTCGTAACCAATTTTTCAGAAAATGTTTCTAAAAAGCTAAACGAAATACAAAGCCGCCTTAATCAATTACAAAGAACTTATATGCAGGCGCAGATGGATGTGTTTAAAGAAAAAACCTTTTATCCGGATGCAAACAGTACCATGCGGGTTACTTATGGTAAAGTAAAAGGATACGATCCGAGAGATGCAGTTAAGTATGAATTTTATACCTATTTAGAGGGGGTAATGGAAAAATACAAACCGGACGACTATGAGTTTGATGTACCAGAAAAAATACAAACACTGTATAAAAACAAGGATTACGGCCAATATGGAAAAAACGGAAAAATGCCGGTTTGTTTTATCGCTATGAATCACACTACCGGCGGAAATTCTGGAAGCCCAGCCTTAGATGCTTATGGAAACCTTGTTGGCCTGAATTTCGACAGGGCCTGGGAAGGCACTATGAGTGACATCCATTACGATCCTTCTATATGCCGTAACATAATGGTAGACATTCGTTATGTGCTGTTTATAGTAGATAAATACGCCGGAGCAGGGCACCTTGTAAAGGAGATGAAGCTGGTTCATCCAAAAAAGAAGTAAAATAAACATAAAGAGTAGATACTTGATTGAATCAGGCCATTGTCCGATAGGCCTGATTTTCAATCAACTTATTCCTTAATTACTCACTATTTTTCCCCAAAAGCCCTATTTTTGCCCGCCCGTACCGAATAGTACATTTGGGCGGGCCATCTTTTTTAAAATAAGCTAATAACTGTACATATGTCAATGTCAATAATGCAAACGATCAGAGAGAAAGGTGCAAAGGTTACCGTTGTGCTGATCGCAATTGCCCTACTTGGATTTATTTTGACCGATTATTTTTCCGGAAAAGGCCGCGGAGGTTTTGTGGGTGGTTCTAAAACAATTGGAAAAGTAAATGGCAAAGCTGTGAACTACGAACCGTTTAACAAACGGGTGGAGATGATGGAAAACAATATGAAGCAACAGGGTTATCCATCTTCACCAGCCTTAACTCAACAGGCTGTAGACCAAACATGGAATCAGGAAATAGGCCGTATATTATTATCACAGGAAATTGATAAACTGGGTATCCGTATCAGTAAGAAAGAATTGGGCGATATACTTTATGGACCCAATGCTCCACAGGATTTAAAACAACAGTTTTCTGATCCCACCACCGGACAGTATAATGCGATATCTGCGAAGCAGAATATTGATGAAATGCTGAAAAAAGGAACACAGGAACAAAAGGACAATATCAATAATTATATTATTGATCTGGAAGAACAACGCAAACAGGAAAAATATGTAGCCCTGTTGGCAAACAGCATTAACTATCCCCGTTGGTTTCTTGAAAAGCAAAATGCAGATAACAGCCAGATTGCAAAAGTGTCGTTGGTAAGAGAAGTGTACACCAGTATTCCTGATAGCACCATTAAAATTGATGACAAAGAAATCACTGCTTATATTAATAAGCATAAAGATGATTTCAAACAGGAAGAAAGCCGCAGCATTCAATATGTAACCTTTAGTGCAGCGCCAAGTGCAGCGGATAGCGTAGAAACGATAAAAAATATTGAACAATTAAAAGAAGAGTTTCGCAGTACAGATAATATGGAACAGTTTCTTGCTGCTGAAGGAGCTAGTGGTTATTATAACGGCTTTATAAATGGTAAAACAATTCAGATAGCTGCCAAAGATTCAATTTTCAGAACACCTGTTGGACAAGTGTACGGCCCTTATTTAGATGGTGGAAGTTATATGTTAGCAAAAGTAGAAGGCGCCCGTCAGATGCCTGATACTGTAAAGATTCGCCATATACTTGTAGCAACTATGCAAAGAGATCCGCAAAGCGGACAATCTTATCAGGTAAGAGATACGGCTACAGCAAAGACCAGAATTGATAGCATACAAACGGCGTTGCGCAATGGATCAAATTTTGATTCCTTAGTAGTTTCATTGTCGGATGATCCGGGAAGCAAGGATAAAGGCGGTGTATATGAAGATGTTCCCTCGGGTCAGATGGTTTCTACATTCAACGATTTCATCTTTTTAAATGGCGTTGGAAGTAAAGGCGTTGTAAAAACAGAATTTGGATACCATTATATAGAAATACTTTCTCAAAAAGGTGGTGGCACAGGCTATAAGATTGCTTATTTACCAAAAGAAATAATCGCCAGCCAGGAAACAGATAATAAGGCACAAAATGATGCCAATGCTTTTGCCGGCGATAGCCGAAATGTAAAAACCTTTGATGAAACATTTGAGAAAAGCTGGAAACCACAAGGCTATGTAAAAGGAATTGCTACTGACATAAAAAAGGTTGGTGGTAATGTTATGGGTCTTGGTTATTCGAGGCAGTTTGTAAGAAATATTTATGATGCAAGTGCCGGCGAAGTATTAAAACCAGAACGTATAGATGATAGTTATGTAGTAGCTGTTGTGGTGGAAGTGTTGAAAGAAGGAACAATGAGTGTGGCAAAAGCAAGACCACAAGTGGAACCATTATTAATGAATAAAAAGAAAGTAGAACTACTGAAAAAGAAAATTGGTGCTGTTACAACATTAGAAGCGGCATCTGCAGCATTAAACAATAGTCCGATACAAACGGTAGACAGTGTGCGGATGTCTTCAAGATCTGGTGCAACGGCCCTTTCTTTTGAACCAAGAGTTACCGGCGCAGCTTTTAACCCGGCAAATAAGGGTAAAGTAGTTCCTGAAGTATTAGAAGGAAACAGCGGTGTATATGTTATCCGGGTTGATGAAGTTTCTGCTACTCCTGTAACGGATGGCAATGTGGCCGATCAGCGCAAAGCGTTAAGTGCACAGGGCAGACAAATGACAGGCAATCCACAAGCTCCGGGCTACCCGGTTAATGCTTTACGAAAAGCTGCGACAATTTCTGATGAACGTTCTGAACGATATTAAGATATATTCAACCAAAACTAACAACAATCCCGTCCCGTTAAAAACGAGATGGGATTTTTCTTTTGCCGAAGTCGCAAACACAGCCCGGCCATATTTGTTATTTTTACAAAATAAATAATTCAACATTGAATGAGTGAACAGTTTGTAAATAAAGTGGCAGAAAGCGGATTAATTACCATAGACTTGGAAAAATATATTCCGAAAGGAGAAAATATGGTTTTTGATTTGAAGGAATATCTTTTTATGGAAATGATATTGAAGGAAAAAGATTTCAGAGCCTCGCTGAAAGAAACGGACTGGGAAAAATTCAAGGAAAAGAATGTGGCGATTGTTTGTTCTGCAGATGCAATAATTCCCGTCTGGGCATATATGTTGGTTGTTTCTTACTTGCAACCCGTAGCCAAAGAAATAATAATGGGTGATGAACAGGAATTGAAAAAGAAATTATTTCTTCAAAATATTGATGCAATTAATATCAACGAGTTTGCTGATAAGCGAATTGTAATAAAAGGCTGTGGCGAAACACCTATTGCAGACTTTGCTTATATGGAAATTACAAAACGATTACTTCCGGTGGTAAAAAGCATCATGTATGGAGAACCTTGCAGCACCGTTCCGGTATATAAGAAAAAATAGAAATTAAAACCAACCTCTTTTTCTGAATAGCCACACCATTACAAACGGGATTAATAACATAAAAGTAACCGCAGCCCAGAAGCCGTATTGATTATTCAAAAAAGGGATGCTGGTAAAGTTCATTCCGAAAATACCACCGATAACCGTTGCCGGCGCCAGCAAACAGGTTACAACAGCCATCACTTTCATTACCTCGTTCATCTTTAAGTTTACATTATTGATATGCAGATCTTGCAGGCTCATCATTATATCACGGTAGTTCTCTACTAAATCACTTGCCTGTACTATATGGTCGTAAACATCTTTATAATATTTTGTATGACGGTCTTCCAGCAAATCACTATCGCTTCGCAAAAAACCATTGATAACTTCCCTTACCGGTGAAAAGTTTCTTTTTAAAATGATCAGCTCTTTCCGCAGATGTGTAATATGCGACAAGACCCTTGTGCTGCCCGCGGCCACTTCTTCTTCCACTTCTTCAATCCTGTCACCCAATTTTTCCATTACCAGATAATAATGATCAACAATCATATCCAGCAGCATGTAGCATAAGTAATCGGCTCCCCGCTGCCTTAGTTTACCACCGCCGTTCTTCAATTTTTCTCTCAGCAAATTAAATACATCCCTGCTGGCATCCTCCTGAAAACTGATGACAACATCTTTGGCCAGCACAACACTTATCTGCTCCTGTTCTACAGCAAAAGTTTCCTCATCATAATATAACATGTTCAACAGGCAGAAAATACTATTGTCTGCCTCATCTAATTTTGGCCGCTGATTAATACTAAGAATATCTTCTATTACCAACGGGTGTATATCATATTGACTGCAAACAGCTTCAACATCTGCTTTTCGAAGTCCGTCAATATTGATCCAGGTGGTGCGACCGCTTTCTTTGTATTTTAAACAATCAGAAAGACTGGCTACTTTTTTTTCTTCAAGACTCTCTTCGTTGTAATCATAAATAGAAACGATAACTTCTGCAGCTTCTTCACGGTGCGGAACAATAGTGGGGTTTACCGACAGAATTTCTTTTGTACGCTGTGGTGCAAAAAGTTTCGGTATGTCGAACAGATATTTTAAATATTTATCGGGGCGAAGATCATCCAGTTTCATAACAGGAAGTTAGGAAAACTATTGGAGTTAAAAAGCACAATGTCTGCATCAATAAAATAAAACTACCGGATATAATTATTTATCAACGATTCATAAGCACTAACATTATCCGGATCATAATCAGCAAAGCGTTTTATTTCCCTGCCTTTATTATCGGTGAAAATTATGAGTGGGATTGTAATAAACCGGAACTGATTTTGCACATCTTCAATTTGCTCCAGTGGCACCTGCACCTGTGGCCAGTTCATTTTTTCATACGATACGGCCTTCAGCCACTGCTCTTTCTTTTCATCAATGGAGATGCTGATGATTTTCAGACCAGCGTTATTGTATTTTCTTTCAATTTCTTTTAATAACGGAACTTCTTTGCGGCAGGGTGCACACCAGCTGGCCCAGAAAACCAGCATATTTATTTTGGCTGTTGTATCAAAAATAAGATGAGCCGCATTATCCGGAGTCGGCAACAACAGGTTTGGGAACGGTGCATCATCATCCGGCCTTATTGCTATATATTTTTTAAAAGCATCGCCTTCTTTTGATTGTTGTACATCAGCATTGAATAATGAAAAAATGGTTTTCAGTTCAGTTTTTGAATACTGCTCTCCGGAGCGGTAAATACTTTCCAGCAAAAAAAAAGAAAAGGGGTTTTGCTGTATGATCTTTTTGAAAGAAGCTATTTTCTGCAACCTTTTTTCAGGATCAAGATTAGCAATCCATCCAAAATCAACAAACTGGTTGTTGAACAGCAATTCATTTTCTTTTCCGGCAACTATCCGCAAGTAAGGCGGTTTGTTATTATCGCCGCTTATGGTAATATTTCCTGGCTCAATATAAAAGGCATCGGTGGAGTATTGCATACTGTCATCACCCAGTGTATTATTTCTGTAAAGCAGCCGCTTTACATTGGAGCTGTCCCAATAATGAATGGCGGCGAGAAAAGGAGAAAAGTCTTTTCCGGCGCCGGTTACGAATTTAAAATGACCGTTGCTGATGGTGGTGGAATCAACTGGTGTTTTCCATTTTCTGGATTCCACTAAAAAGATTTTACCATCGGGCACACCGGTTATATTTCCTTCGATAATAATATCAGGAGATGTCGTTTCCTTTTTCGAATTGCAGGACAAAAGAACAAACAGAATAATATAAAAAATTAGCACATGCTTCATAGAGGAGAAGGTACAATATTTTTTTTTGGTGATTTGTAGTCTACGGGTTTAAGGAAGAGACATTACCCCTGCCGAAGAGAACCTTGTCAAGTCAGTATTTTGACAAAGCATCTATGGTGGTGGCAGTTTTTTTTGGAAACAAGAATTGTGGTAAAACCTTTAGTGAACGACTCATGAATTACAATTCATACTTGCTATTTAACAATTGTTTACTCAGTGCAACTTTTCATGTATGCTCTCGAATAATTTTACTAATAAAAGTTAAAATTATGAATTTAGTAAAAGAGCAAAAAACGGCTGGCATTGTTACTTTGATTGGATGAAAGAGAAAACAGTTTAGTGTAACCTAATTACTTTTTCCGGACTTGCTTATATTTTAATTGGAAGTATCGGAGCATCCTACTGGCTATTTTTTGGCCAAAATAATTACGGCATTTAGAAAAGTCTAAAATAGATTTCATCCCGATTTAGTTTCCTAACTTGAGAAGCAGCAAAAAATTGGCATCCGGCGTACGAGTATTTGCGAAGGCAGGGAATTCATTGAACGTCAGCTCTGTTTTTTGCATCTATATTGGGCGCAGTTTATATTTATAGCATGAAGACACTTTCACTCTTTGTAATGGCTGTAGTTTATATAGTGGCAGGGGTAAATCATTTTTGGCACCCCGAATTTTACTTAAGAATGATGCCTCCCTGGCTTCCATGGCATATTGAGTTGGTAGTTATTAGCGGTGTTTGTGAGATATCCTTTGGCCTGTTACTTTTATTTTCTTCCACGAGAAGGTTAGCCGCCTGGGGTATTATTTTTTTATTGATCGCTATTTTTCCTGCTAATATTCAAATGATGCTTAACTATTGGAATGAATCTAATCCTAAGTTGTGGATATCAATACTCAGATTGCCTTTGCAAATAATATTGATTTGGTGGGCTTACACCTTTACAAAAAATATTAAGCTAAAAACTTAAAGAAGTAACGATGAAATTGCGCCCAACTTTCGAGTATTTTCGAAGGAAGGGAATTCATTGAATGTCGGGCCCGACCCGATGCTGATGCCTGCACATAGCTGATGTTACATTGTCCAGCCCTGCTTTTGCAAATACTTTTGTTGTGTGCTGTTTTTTATTTATATAGATTGATATAAAGGCGTACTAATATACCTAAGCCCAGAATCAACAATTATTGTTGATACAGTTTTTCCGGAGCCCAGCCTTTCGGCTATCCTCAAGGCTGCAACAATATTTGCTCCTGTTGATGTACCTGCAAAAATTCCTTCCTCTTTGGCAAGTCTCCTGGCCATAGACATAGCCTCTTCGGTAGTAACCGTTAAAATCTCGTTTACTATATCCGGTTGCCATAAAGGTGGAATAAAACCTATGCCAATTCCTTCAATTTTGTGTGAGCCCGAAGGACGACCGGACAATACAGCTGACTCATTTGGTTCTACTGCAAATGTTTCTATTTTATTGTTATGTTTTAAAAGCGATTTAGTTACGCCATGAATGGAATGTGCCGTGCTTACTGTGTGAACAAAAGCATCTACACTTCCTTTAGATTGTTCCCATATTTCATCGCCAAGCGAATAATAACCCTGCTCTGCATCATGATTGTTTAATTGGTCTGCCCACCAGTGATTTTCTTGTTCACTAAACTTCCTTGATGTTTCAATCATTTCTTTAATAAGACTTTCAGTTATTTTTTTATTATCGCTTAATACATCTGTAACTGTAGCTCCAAATGCCTTCATCGTAATTCTCTTTTCATTACTGAAAGCATCAGAAAAAACTGCATGAAAATTATAACCAAGGGATGCACATACAAATGCGAGTGATATGCCTGTTGTTCCGGCGGTATATTCCACAATAGTACTTCCCGGTTTTATAAAACCTTTCCTTTCAGCTCCTTCAATTACTGCTTTAGCCATTCTGTCCTTCATGCTTCCTGTTGGATTGGCACTTTCCAATTTTGCCATAATTCGGGCACTGTTAGCGGGCACTATGTTTTTTAATTCTATCATTGGGGTATTTCCTATAGCATCTTTAATGTTGGTATTTGCTGAAGTCATGATATTAATTTTAAATTATTAAAATTTCTACGTTATAGAAAGTGGCAATGTCAAATAGCACACAACGTCAGACTGTGAAAAAACTCTGCAACTAATAATAAACAAGCTCTATAATTTTATCTGCAACACATCGGGGCTTATTCAGGCAGGCTTCAAAAACAAT
>JBBSJN010000062.1:0-13867 GCA_038257235.1 Chitinophagales bacterium | reverse complement strand
TGTAGTGCCCATAATGTTTCAGAATTTTTAAGATCGCCTGCAAAAACGCCAGCTGTAGAAGATACCAGGCTATAAGCTCCGGAGCTAAGCACTGCTTCTGATTGCAATTTTGCTTCAGGCCAGTTTTGTTGCCACAATGCTACTTCTGCTTTTACGTGACGGGCAGTGGCCTGTGTTATCCTGCCAAAATCCGCAGTTGTCATTGTAAGATTTGCTATGGCATAAGTAAGGTCATCATTAATCAGTTTGTAAATATCTACTTCCGGTGTTTTATTTAAGACAATGTTCTTTGCATTTTCAGGAGTTGTAGGCTCAGTGGTTACAAAAATATTATTGAACAATTTATATAATGTAAACACAGCATTTGCCCTGAAAAACTTTGCCTCAGCCAGTACTTTATTTTTGCGGCCTTCTTCCATTCCGCTAATAGCTACTGCAGCTTTGATTATTCCATTTGCCCTGTCAATTATCCTGTAATATGTTCTCCAGTAGTTTCCAAACACACCACTGTTATCGGGTCTAGTACCACTGCTCATTCTGCCATAATTGGCTATTTCACCACCACGGGGAATAGTCAAATCATCCCTTGAATCAACTACAATCGGGTCTGATCCATTATTAGTATTTACTTTCTGCCAAAAATCCCGATGCAAATTATATAAACCAATAACTGCTGATTCGAGTCCTTCAGGGGTATTGTAAACAAACTCTGCGGTAAACTGTGTAGTTGGCTTTTCTGTTAAGAATTTTTTACAAGAAGTAAATGATACTAGTACCAAAAGAAGCGCAAAGCATACATTCAGTTTTTCATTATACAGTTTCATATATGTATTTTTTTATAATTTTTAATTTTACTCTTATGCGTTTTACAGTCCGATGTTTAAACCAAATGTGAACGACTTTGTATCTGGAAACTGATTCGGGTTGTTTTCAGGACTGTAAGATTTATAATCTGTAATAGTGAATAAATTAGACGCTGTTATATAAACTCTCAGGCCGCTTAACTTCATTTTGTCTAACAAGGATTTCTGCATATTATAACCTAATGAAAGAGTTCTGAGCCTTACATATGAAGACTCTCTCAAGCCTAACACACTTACATTTGGCGGCGCAGAACTATAGTTTGGCCTTGGAAAAGTAGTGGAAGGATTTTCTGGCGTCCAGTAATCAACTTTAATACCATTACGAACACTTTGTAATGTACCCCCTTCATTAAATGAAGACAAATAAGGATTTATTTTCATGGTGCCTTCCACTATATATAAATCTGCCAGCAGATCAAAATTTTTGTACGACAATGTGGTAGAAATAGAGGAGAACCATTTAGGATCGGTTGCAAAAATTACCTGGTCGTCATCGGTTATTCTGCCATCGCCATTCACATCTTTTATACGTATCGCACCCGCTAGCAAGGTCGCCACATTTTGAAACGGGGTAATGGTGCCACCCAATGATCCTTGTGCAGATTCTATCGCTTCTTTATCGGTTTGAAAAATACCATCAAAAATATAAGATCGGATATTATTAATCGGTTGACCAACATAGCGGTTTCTACCCAGGTCATTCTTTTGTTCACCTGCAACACCTACAACTCCAGTTTTTACAATTTCATTTCTGTAACGGGTGTAGGCGGTTGTAACATTCCAATTAAAATCTTTATTGCGAATTATATTTCCACTCAGTAATAATTCAAGGCCATGATTTTTTGTTTCACCACCGTTAGTTATAGTATTGGAGTATCCGCCAATTCCCGATAAAGAAATATCAGTTAATAAATCAGTAGTACGGGTATTAAAATAATCTATAGAACCTGTTAACCGGTTATTAAACAACCCAAAATCTAATCCGGCATTTAAAGTAGTTGAAGTTTCCCAGCTTAAATTCAGATTATTTAACTGCGAACCCGGTAAATAACCGGAAAAGAGAACACCGTTAAATATGTAAGGATAATTGCCTACAACACCCAATGTTGTATACGGATCCAATGACTGGTTACCAACTGCACCATACGTAATCCTCATCTTCATTGTACTAATCGCTTTTACATTGCTCAAAAACTTTTCTTTATGCATTTGCCAGGCAATACCCGCTGCTGGAAAAAAGCCCCACTTGTTATTTTCTGCAAATACCGAAGCCCCGTCATATCGTGAAGTAAAGGTGAAAAGATACTTATCCATTAAAGTGTAACGAACCCTGCCAAGGAAAGAAGCTAACCTGTATTGTTCTTCAATTCTGGAAGTTTTAAAGAACAACGCATTGGTGATACCATCATACCTTAAAATATCATTTCCAAATCCTGTACCTTCTGATTCAGTTCTGGAAGTATTTCGCTGGTTAACTGATTGTACCAATGTAGCATCAAAACGGTGATTGTCTGATAGCTGGCCTTTATAATTTAAAATATTTTCAATCAGGTATTCTTCTCTAAGATTGTTTATTACATTGGCACGGCCCTTATCGGTAACACCAGAACCATGTATGCTGGTAATGTAAATTCCCTGATCGGTATATCTCCGGCTTAATAATGTATTTAGTTTATAAGAAAAGTTCTTAGTAAGCTTATAATTTCCAACAAGGTTTAAATTGAAAAGGTTTGTCTTTACATCGTTATCCGACTCTCTTATATTCCAAAGCGGATTAATGGTTGTACTGCTTGCATTGGTTCCTGCCACATTTCTTACAAGATTGCCCATATCGTCATATGGACCTGCAAAAGGAGAAATAGTAATAAAATCAAGATTACTACTTTCAAGCCGCTGTTTATCTGTTGAAAGATTTAAATTAGCTTCTATACTTGCCCTGTTATTGATCTTTTGTTCAAGGTTTATTCTGAAAGTACCCCGTTGGTAATCTGCTGTAGGAATTAGTCCCTTCTGTTTAAAGAAGTTAACACTACTAAATAATTTTGTGTTTTCATTTCCACCACTTAAGCTGACGGTATGGCTATTAATAATACCAGTTTGCAAAACGGCATTTTCCCAATTAGCATAATTCCCTTTTGCAAAGTTGATATATTCCAGTGCCTGTGTGGTACCACCAAAGTTTACTGAATCAGGGCTATAAGGCTGTACACCACCTACCATTGCATTATTTGTTCGACGGGCTTCTCTTCTCAGTTGTGCAAATTCTTCTGCACTATAGAGGTCAAAGTTTTTTGTAAGTTTCTGTGTAGTTAAGTAATTATTTACAGCAACCTTCATCTTGCCAACTTTACCTCTTTTGGTTGTAATTAATATTACACCATTACTTGCTCTTGCTCCGTAAATAGCCTGTGCTGATGCATCTTTCAATATTTCGATAGAAGCAATATCATCGGGGTTTACATCATTAATATTTTCAATAGGGAAACCATCTAATACAATCAATGGATCATTTCCACCACGGATTGAATTTCTTCCCCTTATCAATATATTGGAAGTCCCTCCCGGTCTTGCAGAACCTAATGTAACCTGTACACCTGCCGCTTGTCCACGAATCATTTCTGCAACGTTAGTAGTAGGAATTGCTATCGCTTTTTCCAAATCGACTTTTGAAACAGAACCGATTACATCACTTTTTTTCAGAGTACCATATCCTACTACCACTATTTGCTCGCCTGTAGTAATTGCTGGGACTAACTGTATAGCAATAGATGTAAGATTTTTCACATTTACTTCCGTAGTTTCATAACCAACATAAGAAATAATCAACACTGAATTGGGCTCAGCATTGATAGTAAAATTGCCATTAGCATCAGTTTTTGTACCCACTGATTTCCCCTTTACTAAAACAGTAGCGTCTTGCAAAGGCTGTCCATTTTCGCCTGTTACCGTTCCTCTTATATCAATAAAAGTAACAACCGGCGGAGAGGGTGGCTCATTAACTGTTGGCACATTTATAACCCTTTTTATAATAATGGTATTGTCTGAAATAGTGTAACCTAATTGCTGGTCTTTAAAAGTGGCATCCAGTACTTCTTTAATACTTCCTTTACGGATATTCAGATTTACTTTTTGAGCTGTCAACACCACTTCATCAGCATAAAAAAACTGGTAACCGGTTTGCTTTTTTATTTCTTCAAAAACCTTTTGAAGAGAAATGTTATTCTCTTTGATGGTAACTTTTTGAGTGAAACCGTTAGCACTAACCTGAAGACAGGTGGCAAATAATAAAACTGTTATAAGTTTCATAGCCTTAATCGTTTGTGTTGAAAAGCTGACCTTATTAAAGCCAGATTTCCAAAGAGCAGTTAAATACATAAATTTGTATTATTTGGGTTTAATTAATATATAGTCGCATAGATTGATTTATTATTGAACTCAATTTTCGCCGGATTTCGCCGCAAACGGAATCCGGTTTTTTATTGATTGTTGATACATTCTATCCCGACAGAAATAAACAGCAATTACTTTTTTGCATTTGATTGATTTTCTATCTTGAAACAATTATTTTTTTACCCTCTGTTTTAAAATGAACTTCTCCGGTTAACGCCAGCTTATCAAACACTTTGTTTACATTATCATTCCGGGGGAGTTGTCCAGTAAAATGTATATCCACATTCCCTCTATATTCTACATCCACATCATACCATCTTGAAATTTGTCTTAGTATCGATTTCAGATCTGCACTATTAAATTGAAATCTGCCATTCTTCCAAGCAACTGCTTCTTCCAAATCTGCATTATTCATAACACTTATTCTTCCCTCTTTATTTACAACAGTTTGTTGTCCGGGTTGTAAAAATTTAGGAGATTGATTATTCCCAGTTGCTGTTACTTTTACCAACCCTTCGAGCAATGTTGTTTTTATAGATGATTCATCTGTATAGCTATTTATATTAAAATGAGTTCCCAGCACTTCTACTTCTGAAGAGCCAGCCAATACCTTAAAAGGCATTGCTTTATTCTTTGCTACTTCAAAGTAAGCTTCACCTGTTATTTCTACTTTTCGTTCATTACCACTAAACGCTACAGGGAAGTGAATGGAAGATGCTGCATTCAGCCAAACTTGTGTACCATCTGATAAGGTAACCTGGTATTGCCCGCCACGAGGAGTGGTGATTGTATTATAAAATGCCTGGTCCTTTTCTGTAATCAACTTGCCATTAATAGTGTAAGCAAGTAAGCCATTGTCCAATTTCTGTACTTTAATTGCACCTTGCTGACTGAGTAAGCCGTTCGCTGCACTGTCCAATATTATAGTCGAACCGTCGGCAAGCTTCAATATCGCCTTATTTCCGCCGGGAACTATTTCTTCTGTTTGCTTAATCGGGGCTTCAGCTACTGGAGTATTTTGTTTTTTATTATCAGATACTATAAAAAAGTAAACAGCTAGTCCTGTCAATAGTACAGCTGCCGCTGACCTAATCCACCATTTATTGATTCCTTTTCTTCTTTCGCTTTCATTTTCACTGATAGTTGCTAATAGTCTTTCTTTAATGCGTTGTTCCGTTAGTACCTTACTATTTATTTCGGGAGTAATAATTTCAACATCTTCATCCTGGTATGATTGATACCAATTATTGACGATCAGTTTCTCCTGCTCGGTGGCTGTACCTGCAAGATACTTCTCAATAAGTATTAATATGTTTTGGGGTATTTGCATAGCAACCTTATATATAAGTGTAACGAGAAAGGGACTTCCCCTACTCAATTAAAAAATAAATTGAAAATTATAGAATTGGTAGCTAAAAAAAGGAATGAAAAAAACTTTTAGTGGCCAGCCGAAGTTGCTTTATCGCCTTGGTTAATTGATTTTCAACCGTTTTTGGAGAAATATTTAATTCCCGGGCAATTTGTTTTACAGGTTTACCCTCTTCCCGGCTGCATTTAAAAATAAGGCGGCATCTTTCAGGAAGATGTTCCACTTCGTTTTTAATAACTTCCAATATTTTTTTGTAGTGTAGTTTATCTTCTATCGGAAGTTCCACAACCGGAGTTTGTTGCAGTGAATTTTGAAACCGTCTTTCTCTTTCCTTTTTTCTTAACTTATCCAGTACAACATATTTCGTAGCAGTAGCCAGGTAGTTTTCTAATAAATTGATATTGACTTTTTCTCTGGAAGCCCATAGACCAGCCATTACATCATGCACAATATCTTCAGCAGTCTGTGTTTCTTTAAAGCGATTATACGCAATAGCATAAAGCTTTTGCCAGTACCGGTTGTATAATTCGGTAAAGGCAGCCTTATCATTTTGCGAAAGAAGATAAAGCAGTTCGTTGTCGTCGTATTGAATATAGCGTTTCACTTTAAGCAGGCAATCTAAAATAAAATTACCTAAAATTTTCTGAACAGCTTATGACTTGACAATTATATAATTTTAAATCTATAATTTATTTACGCTGAGCAAAAAGCCAGGAAAGTAATTCCGGCTCAGCAAATGCACTGTCCCAGCTATTATGATTAGCATTGGGATAAAGAGTGAATTTTACTTTTGCCCCCGCCTTTTTTAATGCTTCCACCATGTTTTCTGAATGATGCGGCGGCACCACATCATCCTTTGCCCCATGAAAAACCCACCAGGCTGTTTTTTTCAATTTTGCTGCTGTTGCGGGGTTAGCACCGCCACAAATTGGAAATGCCGCTGCAAATGTTTTCGGCATTCTTCTCACTAATTCAAATACACCCATACCCCCCATAGATAAGCCTCCAGCATACAACTGGTCTTTTTTAACCGGATACATCTTGCAAACATATCCTACAAGTTCCTGTAACATCACCATATACCTGCCCGGAGGACCCTCTTCCAGAAAATCGAAAGTCCGTTTTCCTTTATCATCATGTGTACGAAGAAGGTTGCCCCAATAGTTATTGGCAGGGCATTGTGGAAAAACAACAATGGCTTTATAATTTGCTCTGAGATCTTCTTTTAAAAACAATTTTGCACCATGGGTTAATTGTTTTTGATTATCGTTACCTCTTTCTCCAGCACCATGTAGAAAAAAGATTACCGGATATTTTATGGAACTATCATAACCTTCAGGTAATAGAATACGATAAGGCAAAGTATCGCCATTTTGCAACATCCATTTTTTCTGGTAGAGGGATAAATCCTGGGCCTTTAATGTTAAAGCTGTTATTAATAACAGAGTAAAGCTTAATATTTTTTTTTTATCAACCTATACCCTGATGATAACCCAACGTATCATCCACAATATTCAGAGCATTCCATGTATGCGGAAGATTTATCTTTTGCCATTTTGCATCTTCCAAATAGATTAACCCAGAATGATCATTTAATACAAACTTCCATCCACTATTGATGGATTGCTTTTCTCTTACTTGTGCTGTAACAAACAATGGAAAAGCAAATAGCACAATTACAAGTCTGTAAATTTTATTCTGCTGAAGCATCAATTATTTTACCAGTTTAAATGTTGTTTCTTTCACATCTTGGCTGTTTCCTCCAATAAATAATTTAAAGTCTCCGGGCTCCGCCACAAATTTCAAATCACTGTTATAGAATTTCAAATCTTCCACACCAATGGTAAAGCTTACTTCTTTGCTTTCTCCTTTCTTAAAAACTATTTTCTGAAACCCTTTTAATTCTTTTATAGGACGGGCAATGCTTCCTACCATATCTCTGATATACAACTGCACCACTTCTTCACCATCGTAGTTACCTGTATTGGTAACAGTAACTGTTGCTATTATTTTTCCAGTTGTATTTAATGAAGCAGCGCTTAATTTAATATCGCTGTATGAAAACGTAGTATAACTTAATCCATAACCAAACGGCAACAACGGACTGTTCTCTACATCCAGGTAATTACTTTTGAATTTTTCAAACTTATCAGTTGCCTGCGGACGACCAGTGTTTAAATGGTTGTAATAAACCGGAATCTGACCTACGTTTCTTGGAAAACTATTCGTTAGTTTTCCGGAAGGATTAACATCCCCAAAAAGAACATCAGCAACAGCATTACCCACTTCCTGCCCGCCATGATAAACAAACAACACCGCATCTGCATTGTCCATTTCCCAATTTAAATCAAGCGGTCTGCCGGACATTACAACTACAACAAGCGGTTTGCCGGTTTTCTTTAACTCCTTTAAAAGTTTTTGCTGATTTTCAGGAATTGAAATCGATGAACGGCTTGCAGACTCACCACTCATTTCTGATGCTTCACCGATCACTGCAACAATTACATCAGATTGTTTAGCAAGTTCTGTTGCTTCATCCAGCATTTCCTGAGGTAACAGTTTGTCAATATCGATCCTTGTTCCAAACACATTTACTTTTTTAGCAAAGGTTGTATCATCTGAAATATTTGCACCTTTTGCATAAATAATATTTGCGCCACCTGCAACATTTTTCATGCCTGCCAAAACAGGAATGGCCAAATCTCTGTTACCCGATACGGCCCAGGTGCCAAGCATATTGCTTTTATTATTGGCTAAAGGACCAATCAATGCAATACTGCTTAATTTTTTTAGAGGTAATGTACCCACCCCTGCCCCTCCCGGGAGGGGATTATTCTTTAATAACACAAATGATTTTGTAGCAAACTCTCTTGCTGCATTCTTTTGCTCATCAGACAAAACTTCTTTTACCGATCTTTCTTTATTGCAATACTTAAACGGGTCGGTAAATAAACCCAATTTATATTTTGCTTCCAGAATTCTGCGACAGGCATCATCAATATTTTTCTGTGTTACTTTCCCCCGTCCAACCGGGTCATCCGGGCGGGCTTCAGTTAATGATTTTTTTAATGTTGTCAAAAACCCTTCTCCCACCATATCCATATCCAACCCAGCATTCAATGCCAAGGCAGATGCCGTTAGCAAATCACCCATACCGTGATCAATCATTTCATTTACGGAAGTGTAATCAGAAACCACCATTCCTTTAAAACCCCATTGCTTCCGCAATAAATCTGTCAGTAACCATTTGTTTCCTGTTGCCGGAATATTATCTATCGTATTAAATGAAGTCATCACCGAACCAACACCTGCATCAACTGCCGCTTTATAGGGTGGCAGGTAATCGTTGTACATTTTTACTTTACTCATATCAACCGTATTGTAATCTCTTCCGCCATCCGCAGCGCCATAGAGAGCAAAATGTTTTACACAAGCAAGCAATGTATTGTCCTTACTTAAATCTCCATTCTGATAACCAACTACCATTGCTTTGGCTACCTGCGAACCAAGATAAGGGTCTTCACCAGCACCTTCTGCAATGCGACCCCAACGAGGGTCACGGGCAATATCAACCATCGGAGAAAAAGCCCAGTTCAATCCGTCAGCAGTTGCTTCTGTTGCTGCAAGCCTTGCACTGCGCTCAATCATCGGCATATCCCAGCTACAGGATAATCCTAACGGTATAGGAAAGGTAGTTTTGTAACCATGTATTACATCGGAACCAAACAACAATGGTATTTTTAAACGACTATTATTCACAGCCAATTCCTGTGCCTGACGAATTTTTGCTTCGCCTATTACACCAAACAAACCACCCACCTGGCCTTTGGAAATTTTTTCTTCCACTCCCTTACTCACCACAGCACCAGTTGCCACACCACCACCG
Organism: Chitinophagales bacterium; assembly: GCA_038257235.1. Lineage (GTDB taxonomy): Bacteria > Bacteroidota > Bacteroidia > Chitinophagales > Chitinophagaceae > JJ008. The sequence continues at coordinate 4,359 of JBBSJN010000062.1, read as the reverse complement.
GGAGTTAATAAATTCAACTGGCCAATCTTTTCATCCAATGTCATTTTTTTCATTAGTGCATCTACATAAACTTTCATCCGATAGTTATCGGATTTTGGATCGTTCGTTTGCTGCGCAGTTGCATGTAATGATGTGATAACAAGTAATCCGAGCAATAGTCTTTTCATATCTCTTACTTTTATTTTAATAAACATGGTTCTATTATTTTTTGCCAGATGGCATATCCTTTTGTATTCATGTGCAAATTATCTCCGATAAAAATATCTTTGATTGGCTCACCGCCGGGAGCAAGCATGGCTTTCCAAACACTTATGTATTTTGTATGCTTTTGCTTCTTAAGATATTTTTTAATGAGTTTATTTGCTGTTATCATTCTATCCTTCATTGCCCAACGGGATGGGCTTGGTTTGATAGAAACAAATAATACAGGAACATCTACCAATTCCTTCCTTATTTCAGAAAATAAAATTTTAAATCTTTCTAAAACCATCTGCGCTGTAACAGAATCGGCAGCAGCAATATCATTTTCACCACAATAAATTACAATTTGCTTTGGCTGATAAGGAAATATAATTTCATCGGCATAACGAATCACATCGGGCAAAGCAGAACCGCCAAAACCCCGGTTAATGATAATATGATTTGGAAAAGCAGTTTGTACATCCTTCCACATCCTGAATGAAGAGCTTCCAACAAATAGAATTTCGTTTTTTGGCGGAAACAAAACTGCATCTTGTTTTTTAAATGCGGCTATTTCATTGGCAAATGGCTGTGCAGCAACATCTGTATTTACTATGAATAGACAAACAAAGAAGAAGATTTTTACAAGCCTTACCATTAGTTTTCATTTTTTATTTAGCTGGATGGTAGCCAATATTGGTAAATGATCTGACGGGTATTTCATATCATACGAATCGGTCAGCGTTGCAAATTTACTTACGGAAATTTTTTCATTGTTAGAAACAAAAATATAATCAATACAGCCGTCTAGCTTCAGGATGAACTTAAACCCATTCCAGGTATCTGCCGGACCATATGCCTGCTTTGCTATTGAACGGCTGTTTTGCATGTTTGCAACCATGTATTCTGCTGGTGGTTCATTGGGTTTACTATTAAAATCGCCGGATAAAACAACCGGGTAGTTTTTCTTATTTAAATCTTTTATTTTTTCAATAATCAGTTTGGCAGATTCAAGCCTTGCCACTTTACCTACATGGTCAAAGTGGGTGTTGAATACCCAAAAGAGCTGTTTGGTTTTTTTATCCTTAAACAAACCATAGGTACAAATTCTTTTATAAGCTGCATCCCATGCCTTTGAAGCAGAATCCGGTGTTGGAGATAACCAAAATGTCGATTGCTCAATCACATCAAACTTATCTTTCTTATAAAAAATGCAAGAGTATTCACCGGCTTCTTTACCATCATCACGGCCGACACCAATGTAACTATAGCCATTCAGGTTTTCCAGTAAATATTTTAGTTGATGATTTTGCACTTCCTGCCCACCAATAAAATCGGCTTCGTAATAATTCATCAACGCTGCTACTTTATCTTTTCGGACTTCCCAACGGTTTTCACCGTCAGCAGCTACATCCAAACGGATGTTATAAGACATTACTTTTATTTCCTGCTGTGCAACTGCAAACAACGGAGTAATAAAAAATAATAGAGTAATTAATCTTTTCATTATTATACTAATATATTTTTTTAACCAAGGACTTTCAAAACCCGGCCCCATCCGATCCCGTTTAAAACGGGATCACCATCACACAGCCCTTACTTATTCCAATTTCACTAATTAATCCACGGACTTTCGAAACCTAGTTTCTTAAGCCCAATCTTTATTTCGGGGCAACTCATAAATAAATTCCAGAGTAAACCACTACGATAATTTTCCATCATCACTACAATCGGACCCTGGTCGATTGCCAGGTATCTTGGAGTGTACCAATTGGCTGTTTCGCTAAATGCATCATAAAAACCATATTCGCCCCAGACTTTATCTTTCATGTCATTATACCAATGTTTCATAGCCGCCATTGATTCTTTTGGTGTATATGGAAAAGACGACAACGCTGCTGTTGGAGCTATGACACCCAGATCATTCTCTTCGTTAGGGGCATGCCCTGCATAGCCCGTTATTGAATAACTGGATGTCAATCCCCAGTTGTTGTGGCCATACCCTTTAAACTTTTTAGGATTATCCACACACCATTGATAATTGATGAGAGTAAGAGTAGTGTTCTCCTGCCAGTAGTCGGCATATTTGTCTTTTAACCCTCTTGGATCCAACCCGAGGTAAGAATAATGCGCCCAGAACAATGGGCCGCCCTGTGGCGGATTGCCCTGATAACGCATATTCAAAGTGTAGCCGCCATAAGATGTTGTTTTGTTTATTTTTCCCCGCCCGACCGGGTCATCCGGGTGGGCATTCTCTGCCCAACCTTCATGATATACTTCGGCAGGTATGCCATGTGTGGGGGATGAAGCTGCCAGTACATACGTAATAAGACATTCATTATATCCACGAATTGCAAAATTCATTTGCCACTCATAGTTGGGACTCCAGTGCCAGTACAAAACATTTTTTCCATTACGAAAAAAATTAAATTCTACTTCTTTCCATAATTTATCAATCCTTGCGGCTAATTTTTTTTCTGCATCATTTCCCTTATTAAAATACTGACGGACACAAAGCAAGCCCTGAATCATGTATGATGTTTCAACCAAATCGCCTCCATCATCTTTTTTACTGAATGGTTTTACTTTTCCCGTTTCACCATTCCACCAATGAGGCCATACGCCATGAAACCTGTCTGCAGTTTCTAAAAAACGAACAATCTTTTCTAATTGCTTTCTTCCTTCTTCCCTGCTAATAAAATTCCTCTCAATACCAACCAGTATTGCCATCACTCCAAAACCAGCACCGCCACTGGTAACTATGTTTTTATCATTCTGCGGATAAATATTATCAACATGAAAACGTTCTCTTGCTAATCCACTTACAGGTTCTGCACCAGTATAGAAATACTGAAAAGTTTGTTGTTCTACTGTATTGAAAACGATTGAATCGGCTGCCGTCATATCAACACGGCTAATAGCTGTTTTCTGCTGGTTACTACAGGCAGAATACAATACGACGAATAAAACCAGAGAGGCCTGAATGATATTTTTTTTCATCATCAGCACTTGTGATTATAAATAAGGTGCAGTGAAACCCAGTCTTCTTAATCCATTTTTAATTTCAGGGGCGCCTGAAAATAAATTCCACAATAATCCACTGCGGTAGTTTTCTATCATAACTATAATCGGACCTTGGTCAATGGCGAGTGTAGAATTGGCAAACCAACCGTCTTTTAAACTAAAAGCATCATAAAAACCATAGGTCCCCCACAATTTATTTCCCAATTTATAATAAAAGAATTTCAATGCGTTCATAGATTCCGTTGGCGTATAAGGAAAAGACGAGAGAGCTGCTGTGGGTGTAATAACTCCCCGGTCATTATTCGGGTCATTTACACCGTACCCCGTGGGAATATCGCTTGCAGTGAGCCCCCAGCATAAATTGCTGTAACCATAATGCCCCCTGGGATTAGCTTTACAGTATTCATAATTAATTTTGGTATGATTGGTAGTCTGTGTTTGATAATTAGCATATGCATCCATCAACCCATTAGGATTAATACCAAGAAAAGTATAGTGAGCAAAAAATAAGGGGCCGCCATTGGAAGGTCCTAATGGCAATTGATACCCATAATAAGTATTGTTGTTCCGGATGCTTCCATTATTTGCCCAGCCATTATCATATACTACTTTAGTTATCGAATCTGTAAGAGATGAAGAAGCCAGAATATAAACAATCAACGCTTCGTTCCAACCACGGATTTGGATATTAAGATTCCAATTTTGGGTAGGGCTCCAATGCCAGTACAAAACATTTTGATTGTTTTGCCTGAACCAGTTCCATTCCACGGCGTTCCAGATGTTGTTAATTTTATTTCGAAGTTCAGTTTCAATTGCATCGGCTGTATTGAAATATTGACGGGCGGCGAGCAATCCGTTTATTAAATAAGCAGTCTCTACCAAGTCGGCGCCATTATCATTGGGACTGAATGGAATAGTTGCACCTGTAGCTCCATTAACCCAATGGGCAAATGCACCATGATAACGGCTGCAATTATTTATTAAGAAGTTTGTAATTTTTAAAATCCGGTCACGGCCCTCTGTCCTCGTTATAAAATTTCTATTTACGGCTGCTACAATAGACATAATACCGAAACCTGTTCCACCAGTAGTCACTACATCCCCACTGGAATTCCGTTCCCGGGCCATACCACTAACGGGGTGACCAAATTCCCA
>JBBSJN010000061.1:0-14091 GCA_038257235.1 Chitinophagales bacterium | reverse complement strand
TTTTATATGCAATGCTTCAAACAATTGGTATAAACGTCTCACTTCATGATCACCCACAAATGAAAAATCTTTTGTAGTTACTTTCAGCATTACCTGTTTTTCTTTCAATACTATTATTGGTGGAAGATTTTGAATTGGGTTATTATGTATTAATGTACCCGGAAGTGCTGGATCAATAAAACATTTTACAAGCAGCGGGATATTTTTGTTTTGTAGTGGCTTAATTGTTTTTGGGTGAATAACCTGTGCGCCGTAGTAGGCCATTTCCACCGTTTCTTTATAATTCAGCTCGGCGATAGGGATTGCATCAGTAAATTGCTTCGGATCAGCATTCATTACACTTTCCACATCTTTCCAAATCGTTACATCTTCAGCATCCAGCATATTTGCAAAAACTGCTGCAGTGTAATCGCTTCCTTCTCTGCCAAGTGTGGTGCTCTCGTTTTCATCCGTGGCGCCAATGAAACCTTGCATCAACACAATCTTGTTTTCTTCTAAAGATGGCTTTATAATTTCCTCCACTCTTTGTTGAGTGAAGTTCCAGTCAATTTCAGCATCTCTGAAATCATCATCTGTGCGAATGATATCCCGTACATCGATCCAGGTATTTTTAATTCCTATTTCATTCAGATGGGCACTGATAATGGTGCTGGATAATAGTTCGCCGGCGCAAACAATCTGGTCGTAGTAGTAATCATAATCTCTCACAGGCTTATCATGCAACAGCCATTCAACCTCAGTAAAAAAATCTTTTAACTGTTTTTCGCAAGCAAGAAAGTGAGTAACTAAAATGTATTTAGCAGTGGAAAGATGTTGTTGTTTAATTTGATTAAATAAATGTAAGGCTTCTTCTTTTTTATTTGCAACAAATGCTGCTACTACTTTTTCCAGGGCATTGGTTGTTTTGCCCATGGCTGAAACGATAACGACAATTTTTTCATTGTCCCAATGTTTCATTATATGACCGAGATTCAAAATTCTTTCTACGCTGCTAACTGATGCTCCTCCAAATTTGAAAACCTTCATGCTTTTGATTGCTGATTTGATGATAAGTGTGCAAATGTCGCCAAAATGTTTGCTTTTTCAGTTTTCTCAGGTTATTACTTGTTATACGATAAGTATTTATCATTAAGTCTAATATTTTTCTCGTATAATGCCGATGTAGTAACCGATTAGGCCAATGCAATTGGGCTATTACGGATGCACAATCGGTATTATTCCATGGCTTTTTTAACTATCTCCCAATCCCTTATTTTTGTTGGTATCTAAATCATTGCAAAATGGATATAAACCGGAAAGTACAGACACTTGATGAATTTACAATTCAACAGTTAAGAGATTTTCCTCATGCAACTGGTGAACTTTCTAATTTGTTGCGGAATATTGGGCTGGCAGCTAAAAGAGTAAATGTGGAAGTGAATAAAGCCGGACTCGTTGATATTCTTGGTGATCATGGCTCCATAAATGTGCAGGGAGAAGAAGTAAAAAAGCTAGATGTGTATGCAAACGATCAGTTTACAGGCATACTGCAGCATGGAATCAGTTGTGCTGGTATTGCCAGCGAAGAGCTGGATGAATTTGTGGCTTTCGATGATGCAAAAAGTGTAAACTCAAAATATGTTTGCCTGTACGATCCGTTAGACGGTAGCAGTAATATTGATGTAAACGTTTCTATCGGTACTATTTTTTCCGTATATAAAAGAATAACGCCTATCGGAACCGTTGTAAAAGAAGAAGATTTTCTCCAACCTGGAAATCAACAGGTAGCAGCAGGCTATATCGTTTATGGATCATCTACCATGCTGGTGTATGCTACCAGAAGAGGAGTAAATGGTTTTACATTAGATCCTTCTATTGGAGAATGGGCCCTTAGTCATCCAAATATTAAATGCCCCGATACCGGAAAATTATATTCTGTTAATCATGGCAACTTCTTTAAGTATGATGAAGGAGTAAAAAAATATATTACAGCTTGTCAGAAAAAAGATAAAACAAATGGAGGTCCCTATACACAACGTTATATTGGAAGTATGGTGTCTGATGTGCATCGTAATTTAATAAAGGGTGGAATCTTTATGTATCCCGGAACAACAGACAGACCTGAAGGAAAACTTCGTCTACTTTACGAGTGCAATCCTTTCGCATTTATCATGGCTGTGGCAGGTGGAAAAGCCACCGATGGGAAAATCAGAATTTTAGATGTGATACCAACAGAATTGCACCAACGTACCCCCATGTTTATTGGCAGTAAACTGATGATGGATGAATTAGAAACCTATCTTGATTAACTTTATTATATGAAGAAGACAGTTATTTCTGTTAAAGACCTTGTGAAAAATTACGGCAGTTTTAATGCTGTAAAAGGTATTTCTTTTGATGTGTATGAAGGAGAAATTTTTGGTTTGCTTGGCCCAAATGGCGCAGGGAAATCAACCACATTGGAAATAATTGAAACCTTACGAATGAAAACCAGTGGCGAGGTTATTGTTGATGGGCTTAATCTTGATAAATCCCCGGGAGAAATTAAAAAAATAATCGGCGTTCAGTTACAGTCGAGTGGTTATTATCCGGGATTGAACCTTACACAATTAATTGAACTTTTCTGCGGCTTATATAACAGGAAAGTTGACCCGATGGAATTACTGGCGATGATGAATCTGAAGGATAAAGCAAAGGCAAAAGTAAAAGAGCTGAGCGGAGGGCAGAAGCAACGATTTTCTGTTGCAACAACTTTGATTAATGAACCCAGAGTTGTTTTTCTGGATGAACCAACAACTGGTTTAGATCCTCAGGCCCGAAGAAATCTTTGGGAACTTGTAAAAAAAATAAGAGAAAGAGGAACAACCGTTATCATTACCACACATTATATGGACGAGGCAGAATATTTGTGTGACAGAGTTGCTATTATCGATGATGGAAAGATTATTGCATTAGATACACCAGATCAGCTAATAGATAATTTAATTGCTTCTGGTTTTGACCGGAAGAAAGAAATGAAACTGGCTAACCTTGAAGATGTATTTATTGGCTTAACAGGACCTTCATTAAGAGAGAGATGAAATATGATTATTCAAAATAAATTAAAACAATATATGTCAGACAAAATTGAAGCGCAGAAAAAAGCAGGAGCAGCATTTTTAGAAACGAATAAATCAGTAGAAGGTATTGTTGAATTAGCAGTCGGCATTCAATACCTCGTATTAAAAGAAGGAACAGGTGCATTGCCTGAAGCAAGTGATACCGTAAAAGCACACTATAAAGGAACCTTGCTTGATGGAAAAGAGTTTGATAATTCATTCAAAAGAGGTCAGCCATTTTCTGCGCCATTAAAAGCATTAATAAAAGGTTGGCAAATTGCTTTACCAATGATGAAAGAAGGAAGTCATTGGCGTTTATGGATTCCATCTGAATTGGCTTATGGCGACAGAGGTGCAGGAAGTGATATTCCAGGAGGAGCTACACTTGTATTTGAAGTAGAGTTATTAGAGATTGTTAAATAAATTTTTAAGTTATGCCTGCAATTCAAACTGATCCCCGCTATCCGATTGGAGAATATGTACCAAAGCCGTTTTCTGTTGAGCAAAAAGTAGAATGGCTGGCCGAAATAAAATTTTTACCTGTTCATCTTGAGAATGCAATTTTAAATCTTGACGAGGCTCAATTGCAAACACCGTATAGAGAAGGAGGGTGGACGGTGCATCAATTAGTACATCATATTGCAGATAGCCACTTAAATGCATACTGCAGGTTTAAAGTAGCACTAACGGAGGATAATCCAACCATAAAAACCTATGATGAGAAACGGTGGGCAGAGATGAATGATGTGATGAAGCTGCCGGTAAATATTTCTACTACGTTATTACATGCCTTGCATAGCCGTTGGTACGAAGCATTAAAATATGTAAGCGATGATGAATGGAATAACCGAACGGTTTTTCATCCGGAACATAAAAAAACTTTACGACTCTGGTATTTATTGGGAATGTATGCCTGGCACAGCAAACACCATGTGGCGCATATTACTACTTTAAGAGAAAGAATGGGTTGGTAATGCAATGTGTCAATTACTTAAATTGTATAGAATTATTTTATGGCAGACCTTAAATGGAAAACTCTCTCTTCCGAACAACTCTTTAACGATCGCTGGTTCAAAGTTAGAAAAGAGGTTTGCGAAACACCCCGGGGAAAAATTGTTGATCCTTATTATGTATATGATTTCCCCACATGGGTTGGAGCAGTTCCAGTTACTGAAGATGGGAAGATAATTATGGTTCGTCAATACCGTCATGCTTTGGGCGAAACCTGTATAGAAATTCCTGGTGGTTGTGTGGATGATACAGATGCTGATTTCAAAGATGCTGTGGCAAGAGAGTTACTGGAAGAAACAGGTTATATCTTTTCTGATTACAAATATCTTGGCAGAATTTCTCCTAATCCCTCTACAAACAGCAACCTGTTGCATATGTTTCTTGCTACAGACGGAAGGAAAATTGCAGAACAACAACTGGATGAGAATGAAGAGATAGAAATTGTATTGTTAACTGTTGACGAATTGAAACAGTTAATAAAAGAGAATAAGATTGTACAGGCGATGCATGTAACATGTATTTTATATGCTTTGGAAAGTCTTAATGAATTAAAGTATTAACTTCCCCAATCAGAAAAATACTTCCTGAAATTATTATTAAGTCATCTTTATGTGATTGCGACAATGCTGATTTTAACGCAGTATTTACATCAGGGAATGAATTTCCTCTAAGTCCATGTAAAGTCCCAAATTTTTTTAATTCATTTTCATTAATAGCTCTTGGGATCTGGGATTTTGTAAAATAATAAATGGCATAAGGAGGGAGTATTTCAAGTATTTTGTCAACCTCTTTATCTTTTACCATTCCTAATATCAGGTGCAGATTTTTGTGTTCAGTTAATTCAATTTGATTTATTAATTGTTTTATTCCATCTGTATTGTGGGCAACATCCAGTATCACCGTTGGTGAATTTTGAATCATGTCCCATCTCCCATGAAGACCAGTTGTTTTTTTTGTACAACGGAGACCCTCAATTATATCATGATCTGATATTTTCCACCCTTTTCTTTGTAATTGAGAACATGATTCCAATACAGTCAAAAGATTTTTATTCTGATAGATACCCGTAAGATCAAGATGATATTTTTTATGATCTGTTAGTATTGATTCTGAAACTTCGGATATTAATTCATTTTTTTCCCAACGATAGTCTGCAATCATTCTTTTTTGGGATGCAAAAGTTATAGGTGCTTTTTTTTCTGTTGCAACTTTTTCAAAAATCGATTTAGTTTCCGGAAGCAATTCTCCAACAACTACCGGAACTCCAGATTTTATGATACCTGCTTTTTCAATAGCTATTTTCTCAATTGTATCACCAAGAAACTGCATATGATCCATACCAATATTAGTAATTACTGAAATTTCCGGAGTAATGATATTGGTGCTGTCCAACCTTCCGCCCATTCCGGTTTCAATAATGGCGATATCAACTTTTTGTTCTGCGAAATAATCAAAAGCCATGGCAACCGATATTTCAAAAAAACTGGGTTCTAGTTTTTCAATTTGAGTCTTTATTTCATTTGTAAAATCAATTACAAACTCTTCACTCACCATTTTGCCATCTATCTTAATTCTTTCCCGGAAATCTTTTAGGTGTGGAGATGTGTACAAGCCGGTTTTAAAACCTGCAGTTTGTAAAATGGCTGCCAGCATATGGCTTACAGAGCCTTTGCCATTTGTGCCGGCTATATGAACTGTTTTGAATTTTTGTTGTGGATTACCTAGAAAATTGCAAAGATTAATCGTATTGGAAAGATCTGCTTTATAGGCTGCTGCACCAATTCGGCTAAACATTGGTAAGCGGCTGAATAAATAGTCGATTGTTTGCTGATAATCCATACTAAACAAAAATAAGAAAGGGATGCTATGATTTGTGGTCATAACATCCCTTCGCTAAAAATATATTATGGATTAGTTTACTTCAAAATTGAAGCGAACTGTTACCATCGATTCATGATCAGATTTATCAAAACGAATATTCTGAAGATATTGCATGATGGCTGTTTTATACGCATTGTTACTGCTTGAAGAGCCTCTTGCTATACTTACAAATCGTCCGTTTCCTTCCGGTGAAACGCTGATGTTGGCGTAGATAGTTGCTTTTTCCATATCACCCTGGAAAGAATAGTGACGGATAATTTTCCGGTCGCCACCCATTACTTTAGGGCCGCTGCCACTTCCGCTACCAGAACCATTTCCACCGCCATTACCTGTGCCACTACCACCACCAGTTCCACTTCCATTACCTACACCACTTCCGGTTCCGCTACCGCCAGCCTTATCATAATCATCAGCAGCACCGCCGCCACGTCCGGTGCCAGTTGTAGTTTTTCCCAAAACAGCTTTTGGAACTTTTGGAGCCGGTACTTCCACAACGGGTCTGGGTTCAGCTTTTGCAACAGATGTATTGGTGATCGTTGTTGCTTTAGGTTTAGAAACAACAGGTTTTGTAATTGCAGGGCTATTATGATCGTTAAAATCTTCAATATCTTTTGAATTCAGGTTTTCACCCGGGGTTGGAGGTGTATAATCTGCTATGCCCGCAATACCTGCCGCCTGAACAGGATTTCCGCCGCCACCGCCGCCAGCTGCCAGTAATTCTGGTTCATCTGCCATGTTTAACTCTACTTCAATGCCAGGTTCATAAATTGTCTTTATAAACTCAGGTAATTTCCATTTTAGCAGAATCATTAATAATATGGTTGAAATAGCAAAACCAATAGTAATCAGCGTTGCCTGTGTACGATTCTTTGCTTCAAGAGATGCCGACATAGTGTAATAGTTATTCATACAAATTTACGTTTTGGTGATCCGGGGAGCAAACTATTATTGTTCACACCTGTCAGTAACGATGCAAACGCCGTGCAACTTGCATAAATACCTATTTATTAAATGTTAAAATGAATATGATTGCTATAAAAACTAATTTAGTTGCTCTTAATTAGCCTTAACATACTGGATACCCCGAATATTGCACCAAATCCCAGTAAGAACATTGTGTTTTCTTTAGCAAGAAAACTTTCAGTATAAAATATTCTATCAATAATAATCAGGCTGAGTGTAGTAATAAGAAACCCTATTGAGTTATATATAGTCAGTGCGGTTCCTTTCAAGCCATCTGGTGCATATTGAGCTACTAATGTTGAAAACTGCGGTGAATCGGGGCTAACTGTAAAGCCCCAGAGGAAGAGAATTAAAAGAAATAATGGCAGCGGAAGATTGTAAATAAAAGGTGAAAGAAAACAGCACAGACCGGAGATGAATAAAGCTGTCATTGCCACTTTTGCACTCCCCCAATATTTTGAAAGATATCCGCCCAATACAGAACTAATACTGCCAATACCGATAATAAGAAAACTTAACAGGGGGATATTTAAATCCACTTTACTTTTTGAAGCATATAATGCAAGTATTACCGGCAAGAAACCCCAGAACGTATAAAGTTCCCACATATGGCCAAAATATCCGTAGGCTGATTGCCTCCATTTTTTGGAGGAAAATATTTTTCCAAAAGCATTCCATTGGAAGCCGCCGGTTTTTTTTCTGTATGGACCATCACCTACAAAGAAAATCATCAGGAATCCTCCAATAACAGCGAAAGTGGAAGTATAATACAGAACAGATCTCCAGGGTAGTGCAAAGTCTCTGTTCTTTAACAGATGCGGGAAAGCAGTGCCGAGTATTAAAGCCCCTAGTAAAAATCCCAATGCTTTACCTAAACCTTTTTCATACCAGTCGGCAGCTATTTTCATGCCTACAGGATAAATACCTGCTATAAAAAATCCTGTAATAAAGCGTAATGAAAAAAGAGATGTAGCATCAGTTGCCAGCCATGCAACAGAAGAGTTTGACAATGCTCCCAGTAAAGAACAGATAAAAAATAATTTAACCGGAGAATACCTGTCAGCTAATGAGAAAAAAGCAAAAATTAAAGTACCTGCAATAAATCCCAACATTACGGCAGATGTAACATGGCTAACTGCATATTGCGATAAACCAAGTGTTTCCTTTAGTTCTGGTAACACAGCATTACCCACAAACCAAAGTGATGTGCCTGCAAATTGAGCCAGTACAATGACCGGGAGTATTTTTTTGGGAACTAAAGCTGACACTTTTTTTTATTTAACACCTGAATAAACGATTTTATCTGAAGGTTCGCAATTACTAAACCTGCAATTACTAAAATAAAACTATATAAATGAATCAGCGACACTTTTTCGTTTAAGAACAATACAGCTTCTATACTGCTGAAAACAGGAATCAGGTTGCCAAACAAAGATGCCCTGCCAGCACCTAAGTAAGCAATGGATTTGTTCCAAAGCAGAAAGCAAATTACTGATGCTCCAAGACCGAGATAGAAAATAGCGCCGATATTCTGAATGTTCATTTCAAACCCACCATTCACTTTTAATTCATACAAATAAAAAGGAAGAAGAATAGCTGTTCCAATTAAGAAAATGGTGAATAGGAAATTTCTTGAACTCATTGTAACAGGTTTCTTTCTTACACAAACATTATAGACAGCAAATGTAAAAGCCGCTGCAAGCATCCACCAATCGCCTTTTGTAAAAGAGAATGATAAGAGTGTATCGACACTTCCTTTGCTTAACAATAATAATATTCCTGAAATACAGATTAACATACCTATTACTCTTGTTAAAGGAATAGGTTCTTTCAAAAATATTCTGGCAAGAATTACCGACATGATAGGGGAGGTGGTAGTGCCAAGTAAAGCCATATTGATAGCTTCTGTAGTATGACCAGCTATGTAAACGAATGTATTAAATAAGGTAACGCCGGAAACTGCTGTTAAAAGAAAATACCAGAAATGCTTTTTTAGCATTCCAATCTCTTTGATAAATAAATGCCAAGTAAAAGGAGCAAGGATAATTGTGGCACTAAGCCAGCGATAAAAGGCTAATGTAATGGGAGGAATATCGTTTTTAGAACCTCTTGCAATGATGAAATTTCCGGACCATATCAATGTAGCCAAAATAGCTAATGCGGCACCAACCAGCATTTTGTTTTGAGCATATTTTTCATTCATCAACTGGCGGTGTTATTAATGATGCGCAAAGTCCATTTCAAATTTTCCATGGATCCGTTCAATTGGCGGATTGAAATAACCATATTTTAAATCAGGGAATTCTTTTTTGATCAATTCCTGCAATTGTTTTACTCCCAAACATTCTCCTGTATCTGTAACACCAATCTTTCCTAAATACCAATCCGGGTCAATATTGAAGCTCCGCCACTGTATCATCTTTAACCCTGTTTCGGTAATAAATTTTCTTAATGCTTCATATTCTGCAATTGAATCTGTCATACCGGGAAAAACAAAAAAGTTGATAGATGTCCAGCCGCCAAAACTGTTGACCATTTTAAGGCTTTCAACTATATCTTCAAATTCATAATTATTAGGGCGGTAGTATGGCGTATAAATTTCTTTTCTTACTGAGTTGGTACTTACTCTTATTGAATCCAATCCGGCTTCACACAAAGCTTTTACTGCTTTTGGCATGGAGCCGTTTGTATTGATATTAATACTTCCTTTCGATGTATGTTTTCTTATTTCGATGATTGCATCCCGCATGGTTTCCCACATCAGTAATGGTTCGCCCTCGCATCCTTGCCCGAAACTTACAATAGGATAAGGAGCGGATTCAAGATGAGGCACAGTAAATTCTACTATCTCTTCCACCGTAGGTTTAAATGCTAATCTGTCTTGTGGCGAAACAATAGTTTCTTCATCTGGCTGCAATGAAATACATCCAACACAGTTGGCATTGCAAGCTGGTGATACCGGAACCGGACATTCCCATCTGCCTAATGCAAAATTCCTTGCAGCCGGACATTGATAAGTTAATGCACAGTTATTGGCAAGGTGATTGACTAAACGATTCTGCGGATAATGTGATTGCAAGCCTTTTACACCAGTATCTATTTTTTCCTTGTCATAGCCTTCGCAATCCTGTCTTATATCCTGTTCAATTCTTACAGCAGGCACATAAAATTTGCCATCGAGCCAGCCGGCGGCGGAATAACAAAATAATGGAAGAACCGGAGCATCGGAAGCAGTCTCAAAAGCAGACATATAAAATCCAGAATAAGCAGGGGGAACGAATGCTGCAACTGCCAACCCTTTTTCACATAATCTCATTTCGCCGGTTTCTATGTCAATGCCAATTCCTTTTCTTCCGGGTAATTCGTATAGTGAACCACCGAATGGTAATTCAATCCAATCTTCTTCTGGAATAGCTACTGCATCCCAGCCGCTGCGGCCGGTTACATAAAGTGAAGTGTCTTCGAAAATATTTCCTTTGCCGTCGGAGTAAAGTATGTATGGGGATTGCTGTAAACTCATTTATTTAATTGTTGCCTGCAAAAGTCGTTAAATTCTTTTTCATCAACCGGAGTTTTAATTTCATTAATAGTTTGCTGTATAAGTTTATTTGATTTGAAATCTATGGTCAATATGCCATCTTTAAGAATAACCTGATTCAGGTCATCCCATTTTATTTCCTTTAACGGAACGGAAGGGTACTGAATATAATTTTTTGTAAAAAAAACATCCAGCTTACGGGTAGTAATTGTAGAAAAGATATCGAACAATAAAGTAATGCCTGCCATCCAGTAGTTTTCTAAACTTATCCATCCCAATATGATAATAAAAAAGAAAGGACGATGACTAAACCTGTATTTTGAATTTCTAAAATAGAATTGCAGGCCAAAGCAAATAGATAGTAAAGTAATTGTGCCAATACTTTTTATCAGGATTTGTCTTATTTCAGAAAAGACAGCGAGATAGCAAAAGAAAACAAAGAATATAAAAATGATAAGTTTGCTAATGCCGTTGTACGATTTAAGTTTTTCATTCTTTAAACTAATCCTGCACTCTTTCATATTAGCTATTACTTGTGACCAATAAATTACACATCTTATAAAGTGCCCTTGCGCCGACATTTGCATCCCAATCGGTGTCTCCGCCAATTCCAACTTCATTCAGATCGAAGCCAACAATTTTTTTACCGCTTTCCAGCAATTTGGTAAACAAATAAAACACCTGGTCCAACTCAAATCCACCGGGAACCGGTGTGCCGGTAAATGGACAAAGTTTTCTATCTAATCCATCAATATCAAAACTGATAAATACCTTTTCAGGAAGTTTACTGATGATTTCTTCGGCAATATTTTTCCAGCTTTGTCCTTCAAACTGGCGGTTTCTTATTTCTTTATCGAAATAGGTAATTACCCGAAAATTGCTATTTTTCACATATTCCCACTCATCGCTACCAAAATCCCTGATGCCAACCTGCACCAGTCTTTGCAATTCAGGTATTTCTGTAAGTGCATTATACATAATGCTTGCATGAGAATAGTTGAAACCCTCATACGCTACTCTTAAATCGCAATGCGCATCTATTTGCAGTATGCCAAACTCTCCATGCTTTTGAGCTATCGCTTTCAAAAAACCTAAAGGTGAACTGTGGTCGCCGCCTAATAAACCAACCAGTTTACCTTTTTCCAACAAGACTTTTGTCTGTTCATAAACCCAGTTGTTTAAAAACTCGCCACCTTCATTTACTTCTTTCAAAGCTTTGCACATAAACTGATTTGCAGCCACTTCATCGCCTCTGGATATATAATCGATATACAGTTCAGCTTCTTTTCGCAGAAAGTCGCTTTTCATTAGAATTTTCTTATCCCAAGTCCGCATATAGAAACCTTGCTTCCAGGCTTCTGGCATATCAGGGTCAAACAAATCTACCTGTAAGCTTGCCTTTAAAATTGCTTCTGGTGCTCTGGCAGTACCAGCTCCATAGCTTACTGTAACTTCCCAGGGAATTGGAAGTATAATTAATCTTGAATCTTCTTCATTGGTCGGTAATCCAAAAATATTATTATCAGGATTACCTACTTTATTGGGATCATGTTTACGGAGATCTGTCATAGTGCTAAATTAAATGTTGCAAATTTAGCTTCTTTCTATTCGTTACAAATAAATGGCAGCTCAGCAACTTCGGTTAGTAAAATATATTTCATAAAAAAAGAGCTACACAAGGCAGCTCTTTTTTTATGAAATAATTTATTTTCTACTCAGTGTTTTAAGGTGTGTGATATGCGATACAACTGCCATTCTCATTTTTGGGTATTCAATATAAGGAATACCAAATTCCTGACAGGCTTTTTTGATTATTTTACTTATTTCCGGATAATGAACATGTGAAACTCTGGGGAACAGATGATGTTCTACCTGAAAGTTTAATCCACCCACTAACCAAGAGATTACTCTGTTTCCTGTTGCAAAGTTTGCTGTAGTTTTCAATTGATGTACTGCCCACTCATCTTCCATTTTACCGGTTGCCTCATTGGCTCGTGGAAAATGCGTTTCTTCTACAGTATGAGCCAATTGAAAAACAATACTTAATACAAAACCGGTAAACATGCCATATATTAAGAACCCAATAAGCCAGGTTGAAAAGCCTAATGTATAGATTGGGATCGCAATGAAAAGAAATGCATGAAGTAGTTTAAATCCCCAGAAAGAAATATGATCACCAATAGTCATTTTCTTTATTGGAGTAGGGCCTATTCGCCCCAAAAAATATTTTTTATAGTCTGTAAATACAACCCACCAGATGTAAAGTAATGAATAAGCAAACCAAAAATACCAATGCTGAAAACGATGAATCTTGTAATGTTTTTGTGTTTCACAAAGACGTAATAATGGCTTTGCTTCAATGTCATCATCAATGCCTTCAATGTTCGTGTAGGTATGATGAATGATATTATGTTTGTTACGCCACATAAAATTATTGGCACCTAAAAAATTTAAGGTAAGACCGGCCATTTCATTTACCCACTTCTTCTGGCTAAAACTTCCGTGCATGCCATCATGCATAATGTTAAATCCTATTGCAGCAGTTAACCCGCCCAATACAACACATTCAACAATTGCTAACCAAGTCGTTGGTGTGAAAAATACCAGATGCGTATAAATAAAAAGGAAACTTACGATGAGTATTCCAGCTTTTAAATACAAAGAAAAATTTCCTGTAGAAGCTTTGCCAGCTTGCTTAAAATAATCGCTGATTCTTTTTTTAAGTTCTGTATGGAATGATTGTGAAGTATTTGAGAATTTTGGACTTGACATAATACTAATTTCAGATGTACAAAGATAGCCTTTTAATGTCAGAAGTTCGCTGAAAAGTATAGTAGCTTTATGATGTGGAAAACTTTGATTTCGGTTAGGTATTTGGTAATAAAAACAAACTAACGCCTGTTTAAGTTTCATTCTGAATTAATGCATCCAATGTTTTAATACCAATCTTTTTTTCGCTGATAAATCCTTCGGCATATTTAACACCAATCCGCTTTCCAAACATTCTGGCCCTTGCAATTACACTATCTAAAAAATCTGGAGTAGAAATATACGTTTGGGGTTCATCTGATTTATTATCTGTGCCATGAAATTGTGTTGAATAAGCCTCAATAGCTTTCATTCTTTGTTCAAAGACATCGCTTATATCAATTAACAAATCTGGCTCATGATACCAATCTTGTATGTAATGCAATACATAGGATGGCCGCCATCTTAACTGTTCTTTATCATTTTCATCTTTTGTTTCAATCTTTGCAAGACCTGCCAGAAAACAGCAATCAGCAATCATTTTTCCGGCGCGGCCATGATCGGGATGTCTGTCATGTAGCACATTGCCTATTACAATATCAGGTTGGTATTTCCGAATAGCTGAAATCAATTTTAATTTGTTGGCTTCATCATTTTCAAAAAAGCCATCTCTCATCTTTAAATTTTCTCTTACATGTACTCCCATTATCATAGAAGCATTTGCAGCTTCTTCATACCTGATTTCTATGGTTCCTCTGGTTCCTAATTCGCCTTGTGTTAAGTCAACGATTCCGACCTTCTTTCCATTTTTAATTTCGTTGATAATTGTCCCTGAACAACCTAATTCCACATCATCAGGATGAACGCCTATTG
>JBBSJN010000060.1:0-14204 GCA_038257235.1 Chitinophagales bacterium | reverse complement strand
TTTTATATTTTCTTTCCGTACACCACTTCCGGGCATTATAATAATTCTTTCATCGGCGATTTTATTTAATTCGGCAACCAAATCAACTCCATCTACAACAGATGGTTGTTGCCCGGAAGTAAGAATTCTCTCACACCCAATTTGAATTAATTGCTCCAATGCTTCAAAAGGTTCTTTACATCTGTCAAATGCCCGGTGATAGGTAACACCAAGCGGATAGGCAGCTTCTATTAGCTGCGCAGTCCGGACTAAATCAATAGTGCCACACATATTCAACAAACCAATCACCACACCATCACAGTCGAGCTGTTTGCAAAGCTTTACATCCTGCAACATGATTTCATACTCCTCTTTTGTATATAAAAAATCGCCGCCTCTTGGTCTTATGATTGGATATAAAGAGACTTCAAAACTTTCTCTGCATTGTTTGATAGTTCCAAATGATGGCGTTGTTCCACCATCTGCAAGATTGGCACAAAGTTCAATCCTGTCTGCCCCTCCTTCTACAGCGGATTTTGTTGTTGCAAAATCAGATGTTGCTATTTCGATTACGTATTTTTTTGAATCCATAATTACTTTTTGAATCTCAAGGTATTAAGTCTCCCCTTTAGGGGAGACCTGCCTACCGTCAGGCAGGTTTAGAGGGGCATTATATATTTTGAATCCATCATTTCTTCAACACTATTTGTTTTAATCGCATAACTAAATCCCTTATGTATTGCAAATGCTCCAACTTCTCCTTTTTTATTAACAGCCAAAAATGCCACCTGGATATCTTTTGCCTTCTCTCCTTTTATCCGCATAATTCTTTCAATGGCAGTTTTACAAGCTTCTTCAGGCGATAAACCTTGCCGCATTAATTCCACTACAGTATGTGAACCAGCTACACGGATCACATCTTCACCTTGTCCGGTTGCAGTACAGGCTCCCACTTCATTATCTACAAACAAACCGGCACCAATGATTGGTGAATCACCCAGACGTCCCCGCATTTTAAATCCGGCGCCGCTTGTGGTACAACTGCCACTCAGGTTTCCATTTGCATCCATCGCCACCATGCCGATCGTATCATGGTTCCATTCACCACTATCTAATTTATGCGGGGCAAATGGTCCATGACCTTGTTTACTTGCCTCTCCGGCAGGCAGGCTTTCAACATTTATAGCTGGTGGCTTGTATTCAGATTTCTTTAACCAGTTGTCATAATTTTTTTGTGCATCAGGTGAAAGCTTTTGTTCTTCTAATGTGAATCCTTCTGCCACAGCAAATTGCTGTGCACCGATTCCGACCAACATTACATGCGGCGTTTTTTCCATTACTCTTCTTGCAACAGCTACAGGATGTTTTATTCTTTCTAAAAAAGCAACGCTGCCGCAATTTGAAAATTCGTCCATGATGCAAGCATCCAATGTTACAAAACCGTCTCTGTCGGGATTTGCTCCTAAGCCAACGCAACAATTTTGTTCATCTTCTGTCACCATTACCCCTTTTTCAACTGCATCCAGAGCCCTTCCGCCATCTTTTAATACTTCCCATGCTGCTTTATTAGCTCTTAAACCAGCATCCCAGGTGGAAATAACAACAGGTTTTCCTTTTACCGGAAAAGATTTGCTGTTACAAGCCGCAACTTCGCTGAAGGTTAATGCCATTGAACTAAAGGCAGATGCTTTGATGAACTTTCTTCTGTTTATCATTGTTTTTATTTAGCTGACCGAAATTAATCGTTTCCCTTTCAAAAACCGCCAAAAAAGGATTAACAAATCAACTGGAAATTATATTTGATGTTTAAACATTGATTATTTATCTTTGTGTCTCAAATCAGGAAAATGAAAATAGAAATCATATCAGGAAGCCCAAGAATAAACAGTGTAACAAGAAGAGTAGCGATACATCTTAAGAACCTTATCAAAGAAACAACGGAACATGAAGTTGATATAATTGACATGAAAGACTGGACAGTTCCACCGGTTCAATCGGTTTGGGTTTCTGTAGATAAAGCACCAGTAGAATTTCAACCATTGGCTAAACGAATTTTTGAAGCTGATGCCTATATCTTATTAACACCGGAATACAATGGAGGCTACTCACCTGCTATAAAAAACCTACTTGACCATTTTCCAAAAAGACATCATAAGCCTTTTGGAATTGCAACCGCATCCCCAGGTGCGATGGGTGGTATGCGGGCAGCGCAGCAACTATTGCAATTAGTTCCTGCATTGTTTGGTGTGGCTTCTCCCTACTTACTTATCACACCAGCAGTTGATAAAAAATTCAATGAGGAAGGAGAACTGATTGATGAAAGCTTCCAGAATGCAGTGCATAATTTTATTGCTGAGTTCTTTTGGTTAGCTGAAAAGTTAGTTGAAGAAAAAGTAACTGTATAATTTTCAAATACAATCTAAAATAAAAGGAGTTTATTATGAAAACCATTCTTCACAAGGACGGAACAAGAGGTCATGCCATTCTTGGATGGTTAGATTCTTACCACACATTCAGCTTTGCAGGTTATCATGATCCGGAAAGAATTCATTTCGGCGCATTAAGGGTTTTAAATGATGATACTGTTGCTGGTGGTATGGGTTTCGGCACACATCCGCATGATAACATGGAAATTATTTCAATTCCCACTTCCGGCGATCTGGAACATAGGGATGATATGGGAAACACACAGGTTATCCGCCAAGGTGATGTGCAAGCCATGAGTGCTGGAACAGGTATACAGCATGGTGAAAAAAATATAAACCATGACAAGGCAGTAAAGTTTTTTCAGATATGGGTTTTCCCTAACCAGAAAAATGTAACCCCCCGTTATGATCAGAAAAGTTTTACAGAAGCTGATAAGTATAATCAACTTTTGACTGTTGTATCTCCAATAGGAACCAACGATGGCGGCGTTCAGATTCATCAGGATGCATGGTTTAGTTTGGGAAAATTAGATAAAGATTTTACTACAACATACAACTTGAAAAAGAACGGCAACGGGGTTTATGCATTTGTTATTGAAGGTGATCTATCTATTAATGGAGAAAAGCTAAACAGAAGAGATGGACTCGGAATTACTGAGTCAGACAAGCTGGAAATAAAGGCAGATACAAATGCAGAAATATTATTAATGGAAGTACCACTAAAATTTTAAAGAAATAGTTATGAGTACAAAAAAATCAATTGAAGCAATCATTGCACCTCCTGCAGCACATATGGTAGGTGATGGATTCAGAGTACATGGCTTTTTTCCTGGAGGCAGAATAAATAAGAAAAGAATGAGTCCTTTCTTCTTAATGGATTATAATTCTAAAGTGGAGTTCCCTCCAACCGATAAACCAAGAGGCGTCGGCGTTCATCCACATCGTGGATTTGAAACAGTAACGATTGCTTATCATGGAAGAATTGCCCATCATGACAGTGCTGGCAACAGCGGTGTAATTGGTGAAGGTGATGTGCAATGGATGACAGCTGCATCTGGTTTGTTACACAAAGAATATCATGAAGAAACTTTCGCCAAAGAAGGTGGTATGTTTCAAATGGTGCAGTTATGGGTAAATCTTCCTGCTAAGTATAAAATGACAGCACCCAAATATCAGGAGATAACTAATAAAATGATGGGTAAATATAAATTATCCGATAACAAAGGGGTCATTGAAATTATTGCCGGAGAATATGACAATTCAAAAGGGCCTGCGTCCACTTTTACTCCCATACAGGTATATAATGCAAAGCTGAAAAAAGACGCAAAGGTTGATTTCAAATTTCCATCAACTTATAATACCGGCATTTTAGTGGTGGAAGGAAGTGTAACAATCGATAAACAAAATGCTCCTGCCGATCATTTTGTTTTATTTGGTAATGAAGGTGAGCAGATCTCCATACAAGCAAGTGAGGATGCAGTATTGCTGGTTTTATCCGGCGAGCCTATAGATGAACCTATAGCTCAATACGGCCCTTTCCTGATGAATACAATGAAGGAACTGGAAGAAGCGATTGCAGATGTAAATGCAGGTAAGTTCGGAATATTGGAAGATTAATAATTTTATCCCACAAAGACAAAAAGATTAAAAGCAAATTTCTTAAAGACTTTGTGGGATTCCTTTTTTTTCAATAAAACTGATCAGGTTCTTCCTCGCATTCTGCTGAATCTTTTTCTTCATATAGCCTGACCAGCCTAATAAAACTCCTTTAAATCCTAAAGCCTGTGCTGCCCATTTGCTTACTTTAAATGCGTCACTGTGTTCTACTATCTTTCCATCTTTCAGCAGCATATATGCTTTTATGTGATTGACTACTCTCCTGCCTGTTTTAGAAAAAGTATACGTTGCCACCCAGTTGCAGGTAGCATATTCCTCATCCAGCAATTCGATTTTGGAAAAAGTAAGTGAAAAATCTTTTGCGTTTTTACATAGCATTTCCCACATATATTTTGTTTCCACTCCCCGCAATATCCCGAATACAGGATCATTAAAGACAATATCATCGCTGTAGCAACTGTTCATCGTTTCATAATCCAGTTTTTGAAAAGCTGAATAAAATTTTGTGATGATTTCGGAATTTGTTTGCATAATGTAAATGTAATTAATTATTCTGCCTGGGCTATAGCATAACTTATTCGTCGCTTTATCTATAATAGAAAATTATAGGTAAGTTTATTGATATAGCCTAAATTTAAAGCATCAAGATAACATCTATGCGAAAAATACTGACCACTCTTCTGCTCCTGCTTTTTGTAAATATTCTTTCTGCCCAATACGAACAGGATTCCGCCTGGATAAAAGACAACTATACCAAGCTGGAACAATACATTCCTATGCGGGATGGGATTAAACTATTTACTTCGATATACCTACCAAAAGATAAAAGTGAAAAGCATCCGATCCTGATGACAAGAACTCCCTACTCCTGTGCACCCTACGGAACTTCTTTTAATTCAAGGCTATGGGAACGTTACTGGAGATATTATACAAGAGAGAACTATATCATCGTTACACAAGACGTAAGAGGCAGATGGATGAGCGAAGGTGAGTTTGCAGATGTACGACCATTTAATAAAAACAAATCTGGGACTGAAACGGATGAAGCCAGTGATACCTATGATGCCATTGACTGGCTGGTAAAAAATCTGTCAGATAATAATGGAAACGTAGGTGTATTCGGTATTTCCTATCCGGGGTTTTATTCTACAATGGCAGCAGCATCGGGTCACCCGGCATTAAAAGCGGTGAGTCCACAGGCGCCGGTTACAGATTGGTTTATGGGAGATGATTTTCATCATAATGGAGCTTTTTTCCCAATGGATGGCTTTTCTTTTTATTCTTCTTTTGGTAAGCCCAGACCTAAACCCACAACTGTAGGTTCACCCGGATTTAATTTTAAAGTAAGAGATAATTATAAATTCTATCTCGAAGCAGGCGGATTAAAAAAATTGGGTGATTTGTTGGGCGACAGCATAAAATTCTGGCATGAAATGTATGCACATCCCAATTATGATGACTGGTGGAAAGCAAGAGATGCGAGAACAGCGATGTACAATGTAAAACCAGCTATGCTGGTAGTTGGTGGTTTGTTTGATGCAGAGGATTGTTTTGGTGCATGGAATTTGTACAAGGCAATTGAAAAGCAAAATCCATCAACTAATAATAAATTAGTAATGGGTCCCTGGTATCATGGTCAATGGGCCAGCAGCGATGGCACTCAATTGGGAAATGTAAAATTTGACAGTAATACTTCTTATTGGTATCAAAATAATATCGAAATACCTTTCTTTAATTATTATCTGAAAGGAAAAGGTGATGATCCTAACTTATCAGAAGCAACTATATTTTTTACGGGTGAAAATAAATGGAGAAAATTAGATCAATGGCCTCCTGCAACAATAAGACCAAGACCAATCTATCTTGCACCTAATGGTGTATTATCATGGAATCTGCCAACTTATGTAAAAGCAGGTAGCTATTCTGAATATCTAAGCGATCCGGCAAATCCTGTTCCTTACACAGAAGATGTGCATTTCAGAAGAACGAGAGAATATATGACCGACGATCAGCGTTTTGCTTCCCGCAGGCCTGATGTTTTGACTTTCAAAACTTATCCATTAGAAGAAGATTTAACATTAGCAGGCCCTGTGATTGCTAAACTGAAAGTAAGTATAAGCGGAACAGATGCAGATTTTGTGGTAAAAGTGATTGATGTTTTCCCTGATGACTTTTCTTACGCCTACGATGTGCAACAAGCCGGAAGAACTGCGGGTGGCTCCTACCCGATGGGTGGTTACCAGATGCTGGTTCGAGGAGAAATTATGAGAGGAAAATTCAGGAATAGTTTTTCGACACCAGAACCATTCAAACCCAACAACATTGAAACCGTTGAATTTACATTACCGGATGTGGCGCATACATTTAAAAAAGGTCACCGGTTGATGATACAGGTACAAAGTAGTTGGTTTCCGTTGGCCGACCGCAACCCACAGCAGTTTATGAACATCTATGAAGCGAATCCATCAGATTTCAAGAAAGCTACGATTAAGATTTATAATGATGGAAATAATCCGTCAAGTATTAGTTTACCAATAATGAGATAATTTATGCGAATACTAATTTTTGTTTTTATTCTTTCGGTTTATTCAAACGTTTTATCTGGGCAAAACCAGTTACTAAATCTCATTCCTTATCCAGTTGAAGTAAAGCAAGGCAACGGCAGCTACCTGCTAAAAAACAAAGCAACGGTATTCTGTAATTTTCCGAAGAAAAATAATGAACCAATACTTCAATATTTTAAAAATGAATTGGAAAAACATTTTGGAACAGAGATCACACTTGTTGAAACTGAAGATAAAGCAGATATTAGGTTTAAAATGCAGCGAATGCCGACTTCAGGGAAACCTGCATACAAATTAAATATTTCAAAGAATGGTATTGACATTATAAGCAATTTTGATGAACCTGCCTTTCATGCCATACAAACTTTCTTTCAATTGCTTCCAACGGATAAAAAAGTAAAAAAGGAAATCCCCTTTCTGGAAATATTTGATCATGCAAGATTTGACTACCGCGGCATGCATCTCGATGTTTGTCGTCATTTCTTTCCTGTTTCATTTATAAAAAAATACATTGATTACCTCGCCTATCATAAACTAAACGTTTTTCACTGGCACTTAACAGAAGACCAGGGCTGGCGGATTGAGATAAAAAAATATCCGGAATTAACAAAAATTGGCGGCTGGAGAAACGGCACCATCATAGGCCGTTATCCGGGAACAGGCAACGATAATATTCACTACGGGGGTTCATATACACAGGAAGAAATAAAAGAAGTGGTACAATACGCCAAAGAAAGATACATTGAAGTGATCCCTGAAATTGAAATGCCCGGACATGGCAGTGCTGCTATTGCAGCGTATCCATGGCTGAGTTGCTTTCCGGAAAAACCAACAGCAATTCCAGCGACTATGATATCAAACAAAAGTGTGGAAGAACAAAAGAACGGCAGAATAAAATTGGTGCAGGAAACATGGGGGGTGTTTGATGATATTTTTTGTGCCGGCAAGGATTCTACTTTTTTGTTTTTACAGAATGTAATTGAAGAAGTGATTCCTTTATTTCCTTCAAAATATTTTCATATCGGAGGAGATGAAGCACCAAAGACACATTGGAAGATCTGCCCGCAATGTCAAAAGCGGATAAAAGAGTTAGGATTAAAAGACGAACATGAATTGCAAAGCTGGTTTGTACAACGGATCGAAAAATATTTAAACAGCAAAGGCAAAACATTAATTGGCTGGGATGAAATCCTCGAAGGCGGTCTTGCGCCAAACGCAGTAGTGATGAGTTGGCGAGGCGAAAAAGGTGGCATAGAAGCAGCCAAACAAAAACATAAAGTGATAATGACTCCCAGTAACCCGGTTTATTTTGACCACACACAAAGTGAGAATGAAGACAGTGTTACCATTGGCGGCTACAACCCTATTGAAAAAGTATATGCATACGAACCAATACCGAAAGAATTGACTGAAGAAGAAGCCCGCCAGGATGACACTGTCGGACTGGGAAAATATGTACTCGGTGCACAAGCCAATGTGTGGACAGAATACATGGGCAATGAAAAGAAAGTGGAATATATGATCTTTCCCCGCATGGCGGCATTGAGTGAAATACTTTGGAGCAGCAAAGAAGATCGGAACTGGGAAAGTTTTGAAAAACGCTTGCCGGAGCAAATAAAGAGATATGAAATGTGGGAGGCTAATTATAGTAAGGCATATTATGATTTGAAAGCGATTGTTTTGCCTACTGAAGATTTTAATGGAGTTCTATGGAAATTAGAAAGCAAAATTAAAAGTCCTATAACTATAAATTATGCTCATGTAGACTCTAGTGGAACCTATATTAATCCCCAATTAATTAATGAAGAAACGATAGCCTATGCTTATCAAAAAAATAGTCTTGAACAAAGATTCCATTTCAACAAAGCTACCGGCAAAAAAATAACCCTCTCCAATGAAGCATCCAAAAACTATCCGGGTGATGGGGCTTTTACAATAGTAAATGGAATACAGAACGAAAAAGGAAGAGCAAGATCAAAAGAGTTTTTAGGATTTAGTGGAACTGATTGCGATGCATTGATAGACTTAGGTAGTTTTCAGGAAATAAATTCAATAACGGTCCATTCATTTCAACAAAACAGTTCATGGATATGGCAACCGCTTTCTGTTGAAGCATTTTCATCAGTAGATGGAATGTATTTCAGTAGCCTGGGTACAGCTAATGTTTTCGTTCCAAGCAAAAATGGAAATGGAACCATTACCATTAAATGTAAAGGTGCGCAGACGAATTTTGTAAGAGTGATTATTAAAAATTATGGAAAGATTCCAGAAGGAAACCCAGGTGCAGGTAATAATTCCTGGCTTTTTGTAGATGAAATAGAAATTAATTAGCAAATTTTCTTTAATTAGGCAGCAAAAGCCTGCAAATAGCAGCAAAAACCTTCAAAAAGATTATCTTTATGGCTCAACACAATCATATGGCAAAAAAGATTGGTTCAATTGATCTTTCTGACAGTTTTGAGAAGATACCTGTAAAGGTTTTTCGTTCCCCAAAAGATGGTTCTGCATTTGTTGCCCGTCAGATAGCAGATTTCATTCTTGAGAAACAAAAGAAAAAAGAAAAATGTGTATTGGGTTTGGCCACCGGCTCCACTCCAAAATCACTTTATACAGAATTGATCAGATTGCATAAAGAAGAAAAGCTGAGTTTTAAAAACGTTATCACATTTAATCTTGATGAATATTACCCGATTGATAACAAGGCTTTGCAGAGTTACAATCGTTTTATGCAAACCAATTTGTTTAATCATATTGATATCAATCCAAAGAATATTCATATCCCCAACGGAGAAATAATAAAAGAGGATATAAAAGAACAATGCCGCCAATATGAAAAAATGATAAAAGATGCAGGCGGAATTGATTTACAGATTTTAGGCATTGGTAATAACGGGCATATCGGTTTTAACGAACCTGGTTCGGGTATTTATTCAAAAACAAGATTGATAACATTGGACAATTCAACAAGAATTGCTAATGCATATGAGTTTGCTAATATCTCCCAGGTTCCCCGTTTGGCAATAACGATGGGCATCAGCACTATTCTTCTTTCCAAAAAAATAATATTAATAGCCTGGGGTTCTTCAAAAGCTTTAGTAATAAAAAAGGCAGTGGAAGATGATGACAGCGAACAAGTACCAGCATCACTTTTGCAGAATCATGAAGATGTGACTTTTATTGTAGATGAAGCCGCTGCATCAGAATTGACAAGAAATAAACAACCCTGGCTTACCGGCGATTGCGACTGGACACCTAAGATGATCAAGAAGGCTGTGGTAAACATGGCTCTGAAATTAAAAAAACCTGTGCTAAGTTTAACCAACAGCGATTATAATGAATATGGCTTAAGCGATTTGCTGGTTGAAAAAGGCGATGCCTACGAGATCAACCTGCAGGTTTATTATATGCTCCGGGATTCTATAACCGGTTGGCCAGGCGGCAAACCAAATGCTGATATTCCGGCGCATCCCGAACGTTCATCACCTTATCCCAAAAAGGTGATCATCTTTTCCCCTCACCCAGATGATGATATCATCAGTATGGGCGGCACATTTCAGCGGCTGCATGATCAGGGACATGAAGTGCATGTTGGTTATCAAACCAGCGGCAATATTGCGGTTACGGATGAATTTGTAACAAGGCATCTAGATTTTGCGGTGGGCTTCGAAGAAATAGCCGGCATCAATACCAGTAAGTCTGGAAAAATATTGGAGAATGCAAGAAAATTCCTCGCCAGGAAAAAATCAAATCAGGTTGATACACCAACTATCCGATCCATCAAAGGATTAATACGCCGGGGCGAAGCAAAAGCCACCTGCCGTTATGTTGGCATTCCGGAAGAAAATATCTATTTCATGAATCTCCCATTTTATGAAACCGGAACGATTGAGAAAAAACCAATGAGTGAAAAAGATATTAAGATTACCATAGAATTACTTCGTAAAATAAAACCGCAGCAAGTTTATTGTGCCGGCGATTTTGCCGATCCGCATGGTACGCATATCGTTTGTTTCAATGTGGTGCTGGAAGCTGTAAAGAGAATTAAAGACGCTGGTGATGAATGGATCAACGACTGCTGGCTCTGGCTGTATAAAGGTGCCTGGCAGGAATGGAATATTGAAGAAATTGAAATGGCTATACCAATGAGTCCTGACCAGGTTTTAAAAAAGAGGTTCGGCATTTTCATCCACCAGTCGCAAAAAGATATGATCCCTTTCCAGGGAAGTGATTCAAGGGAATTCTGGCAACGGGCCGAAGAAAGAAATGCCGCTACGGCAAACATCTACGCCGACCTGGGGTTAACACATTATGCTGCCATGGAGGCTTTTGTGAGGTGGCACTACTAAGGAAAAACTCGAAAAGCGAAATCTTAAAATACAAATAATGCCAGATTGTTCTGCCGGGATTTGGAATTTCCGAAAATTGGGATTTAATTTATAGTAAACTTTCTATCTTTATTAAAAATTTTAATCTATGTCAATATTCAAATCGAGTAACCCTGCTTTACAGGAAAAAACTTACCAGGGAACTATTCTTGAAGGAATCACTACTGGTGAGGAAATGACCGTTGCCGGAACATTAAATAAGTTCGGCATCTTAATGGCACTGATGGTAGCTTCTACCCTTTTTGCATGGAACCAATTTGATAAAGGCAGCGATCCAATGCCCCTGATGCTTGTCGGTGTTTTTGGAGGTTTGGGAATTGCCCTGGTGATGATGTTCAAAAAAACATGGTCACAGTATCTTGCTCCCGGTTATGCCATTTTAGAAGGTTTGTTTGTAGGCTCCATATCTGCAATGTATAATTATTCTTATCCCGGTTTGCCCACACAAGCAGTAGCATTAACCTTGTTGGTTACATTGATAATGTATCTGATCTATCGTTATAGAATAATTAAAGTAACTGCCAAACTCAGAATGGTAGTGGTAGTTGCCACTGCCGCCATTGCAATCTTTTATATGGTTCAATGGATTACTTTTTTAGTAATGGGATCACCAGTTGGATCATTTACAAATGCCGCAACACCTTTGGGTATTGGCTTTTCAATATTAGTCGTTGGCTTAGCCGCTTTTAATCTCTTATTGAATTTTGATATGATTGAAAAAGGAGTTGAAATGAGAGCACCTAAATACATGGAGTGGTACAGTGCATTTGGATTATTGGTTACGATTGTTTGGCTGTACCTTGAATTACTTCGCTTATTGTCAAAACTTCAAAGAAACTAAACTTCTATAATAGTTTTAAAACCCGTCTCGTTTAAAACGAGACGGGTTTTTTATGTGTCAGGCTTTTTATCAGCTTCTTCAGCTACAACTTTTTCAGGAGAGGGTGCTATTTCTTCATCCTCAGTAAACTCGTTTTGATAAATTTTTGTCAAGACAATTATATAACTTACAAGTAAGGGTCCAAAAATGAGGCCTATAAATCCGAAGAGACCTAATCCGATAATAACCCCAAGCACTGTTACAACAGGATGCACATCCCCCATTTTTCGCATGATAGTTATTCTCGCAACATAATCTACATTCCCTGTTATAATTACACTATAGGCCAACAGCCCGGTAGCATTCCATGTGTCGCCGCTGGCGAACATGTATAAAACTAGTGGCACCCACACAATCATCGTTCCCACAATAGGAAAAAATGCAAAAACTCCGGTTATGAATCCCCATAACCCAAATTCGTTAAGACCAAAAATAAAATAACCTAATGTGGCAACCAGTCCCTGAACAATAGAAATAAGAGGAATACCCAAAGCATTAGCTCTTACAAGTCTTTTTGTATCAGCTGCCAGTAAATTTGTGTTTTCGCTTTTTAATGGAATCATTTTCACTAATGTTTTCTCTATGTCACTTCCATAATAAAGCATATAATAAAGAAAAAACAACATTATAATAAGATTCGTAATCAGGTTAGCTGTGCTGTTTAATATGGAGGGAATATAAGCTGCTGCTTTCTCAAGGGAATTAGAAAGTGATTTTTCTGAAATCAAATTAATGCCAGTTTTTTGCTGAACTTGAGCTAATGATTGTTTTAATTTATCAACCACAGCTGTGGGGTCACTGAGTAATTCATTTACTTTGGGGCTCACCAGCGTAATGGCAAGAAAGATAGGTATACCCAGTAAAATCATGTAATACAGCATATAAAGAAAAGCGGCATTCCCTTTTTTCCATTTTCTATTATACACTAACTGAAAATAATTTGCCCGGCTTAAAATATAAAATGCGAGAGCTCCCAATATACCGGGTAAAAAAAGTACAAGCTCCTTTAAGGAAAGTATCAACAACAGGATGATCAATGAAAGAATAAGAACTTGTTTTAACCTGTCATTGAATTTAAACATAGAAAAACTTTAAACGAGATTTAATTTCTCGGTAAATTTCACTACCAAGTCATAATTTAATTGAAATAGGGAAAGTATCTTAAACTATAAAAAGGCTGAATCAAATTTAATTCAGCCTTTTTGCATTTTGTATAAAACAGAAATTATTTTATACATATTTTTCTTCTCCGTTGCTTTTATTCTTGAGGCCAGGAATTTTATTTCTCACTATATTGGTAAGCAAGAATTGAGTGGTCAGGCCTGCAATTTTTCTGAAAATATTACCTGAGTTCCAAACCACCACTTTTTTTCCTAAAATACCGGCACCGGCACTTAATACAGTGTCAATTAATGTAGTTTTGAGTCCAGGGGTGGTGATAACATTTTTTAGAGCTGCCCCCATAAGATTGGAAGGCTTTAATGTTTCCGCAAGTTCCTGATAGGACTCTTTAAAATCATCAAGACGGGATGCATATTCCTGCTCCAGTTGGCTGATTTTTTCTTTCAGCAAATGCTTGTTTACAACTTTATTATCCACTACTTTATTATTTTATCTATGATAATATCTCTGAGCGGTCCCTTAATAAGTTTCTCTCTTGCAAAATATAAAACCAACCCAGCAAGAATATAAAATCCTCCAACTACGAAAAAGCCATAATGAAAGCTACCAAGCTCAGTTCCTATCCAAAATGCGATTCCAAAACTAAAAATTGTAAATGACACACAAGCAAGCATAACAATTGCAATAATTGATATAACGGAAGAAACGGTTTCAGAAATTTTATCAACTGCCTTTAGCTTTAAAATTTCAGATTTTGTTTCAAGTAATTCGCCTGCTTTTGTAACAATAGTTTCAATTTGATGAATAGCTGATTGCATAGTTTATATATTTAACTCTTGCTAGTATAACAGGATGACTTAGGAAAGGGTATTTTTAACTTCATTCTCTGCAGAAGTAAACTTTGCTTTTGCTTTATCTCCAAATTTTTCTGCTTCATCCATAGATTCAGTGTAGATGTTTTTTACTCCATCAATAAAATCATTAAACTTGTGTTTTACAGTGTCGGCAAGATCTCCCGATGAAGTTTTTATTTTCTTTCTTGTTTCCGAACCTTTATCTGGTGCGAAAAGAATACCGGCTAATGCGCCTACCGCAGCCCCGGCAACAAATCCTAATAATGCTTTTGAATTGCTCATAAAATTAAATTTAAGTTTTTTAAAAAAATAGTTACTGTAAAAATGCTAATTCCGATTCCAAATTTTGTATTTCATTGTTTTATGCACACACATAA
>JBBSJN010000059.1:0-14344 GCA_038257235.1 Chitinophagales bacterium | reverse complement strand
CCAAAATGGGCTAGATCCTGCTACCTTATATAAAACTCAATATTATGCAGGAGGCTTAATTGCTCTTGAATTAGATACAAGGGATAATAAGACTAATCCGCATAAAGGCGTAAACTGGATTACTACTGTCCGCCATCTTGCAGGTATCAAAAACACACCATATAGTGTAACGCAGGTAAATTCAGATCTGGCTCTCAATTTTAATATCATTAATAATTGGCTAACGTTGGCTAATAGAACAGGTGGTGGCATTAATCTGGGAGATAAAGGATTTGAGTTTTACCAGGCTCAATACCTCGGCAATGAAGAAAATTTAAGAGGGTTTCGCCGCTATAGATTTGCCGGAAAAAGTAAATTGTACAACCAGGCAGAACTTCGTTTGAAGATAGCAGATTTCAGGACCTATCTTTTCCCGGGTTCCATCGGCATTTATGGATTTTATGATATCGGCAGAGTGTGGGTTGAAAATGATACGCAGAAACAAACACAAAGTGGTTATGGAGGAGGATTATGGATATCTCCGCTTCGTCGAATTATGTTTACCATTGGGTATGGCGTTTCCACCGAAGATGGATTACTAACTATTGGATTGGGCTGGAGATTTTAAACTTACATGTCTAAAATAATAAAAGCGACCTGTTTAAACGGGTCGCTTTTTTGTATTATACCAAAAATAAATCTCATAAAGTCAAATAAAAAAATGGTAGAATGTAGTGAGTGTGTTTTGCCGACCTTTCAAACACTTTGGTCTATATACAGTTCATTATCGGTATGACGATTGAATGATACTCCTGTTTTCCGCACTCAAAAAAAATTATTTCTTTTCCCTTTTCCTCTTTATCAACTTCATTTTAATAATTCTTACGTCAGTAACAGGTCTGTTAAGATCTTTTCCTTTGCTTACCTCTACAGCAGCAATTTTATCTATTACTTCAAATCCTTTTATTACTTCGCCATACACTGTATAGTTGCGATCAAGATGCGGAATACCACCTGTGGTTTTATAAACGGCCCGGTATGATTCAGGAATTTTCTTTCCTTGCAATCTTTGTTGCTCTAAAATATCAAGTTCTGCATCTGTGAATACTTTTCCTTGTGCAATATAGAACTGGCTGCCACTGCTGGCTTTTTCTGGATTTACGTTATCAGGCTGCCTGGCCGCAGCAATCACTCCTTTTTTATGGAAAAGTGTTTCTCGGAATTCAGCCGGAATGGTGTAGCCCGGCCCGCCATTGCCAAGTGGCATACCAGCTTTTGCGGTTTTGCTTTCGGGGTCTCCGGCCTGTATCATAAAATCTTTTATCACTCTGTGAAAAAGTACATTATCATAAAAACCCACTTTTACCAGTTTCAGAAAATTATCTCTGTGCAGAGGTGTTGAATCAGAAAGGCGGATCGTCATATCACCCATAGAAGTCTGCATCAGCACATCTTTTTTCCGGTCTTTTTTGGTAACCGTAGAATCCATGCCTGCCGGCGAGGCAGGTTTCTGTGCAAAACAGATGGAAGTAATACAAAGGACAAAAAAAAGTTGTGAAACTTTCTTCATATTTAATTTTTGTTTTTTATAATTCCTTTTCAGCAAAATACAGTAAGATATGATCTTTCAAAAAATTTTCCTGTTCAAATGCATTCATATCGGGCATTGCTTTTAGCTGTTTGAAATGTGGCCAGCCATCCTCGTCCACACTTTCCAGCTCATAGAAGCCGCTGGGTGATAAAAGGCTGCAAACCGCAATATGCATCAGGTCCTGTTTCTGTTCTTTGGTAAACTTTTCTTTGATGTCACCAAACTCCTGCATCCCGATCAAAAATAATATGGTTTCTACATCTGGTTTTTTACCAAATCGTTCTACCAGTTTTCCTTCCAGGTTCCACCATCGCTGTTGTAAATCATCATTCGCTATCATGCCGCAAAGATAATGACCGGAACTGATGCTATTAAATGGGTTCTACCCTTACTGCAGTTCCGTATGCCAGCACTTCAGTTACTCCACCAATTACTTCATTTGCATCATACCGCATACATATAATGGCATTGGCACCACGGTCAGCTGCATGTTGCAGCATTTGTTGAAAGGCCTCTTCTCTCGTTTTTTCACACAACTCTGCATAAATGGATATCTTACCCCCTACCAATGTTTGAAGGCCTCCTGCAATATTGCCGAATATGCTTCTTGAGCGGACTGTAATTCCCCTGACTACGCCTAAATTTTTGACAGCTTTGTAGCCAACTAATTCAATATTGGTTGTCACCATTGTTGTTTCTATCATAATTTTTATTTTATCGAATTTAATGAATATCCTCCGTTGCTGTTCTGCTATTCAAAAACTACCTTTGCGCCAAATAAATCAAGATGTTGCAGATACAGGTATTAAAGCAAAATCCCGAAGAAGTAAAAGAAAAATTAGGAGTAAAAAACTATACCGACATATCGTTGGTAGATACAATTATTGCTTTAGATGATGAACGTAAAAAGACTCAACTTGAATTTGATAATAATCAAGCTATAGTAAACAGCACTTCTAAAGAAATTGGCGGATTAATGGCTAAAGGCCAACAAGAAGAAGCAGAAATAAAAAAACAAGAGGTTGCTAGCTTGAAAGCAACGTTGCAACCTATATCAGAAAAATTGGCGGCAGTAGAAAAGCAATTGCATGATGAACTGGTAAAGTTGCCCAACCTTCCATCTGATCTGGTGCCTGCTGGAAAAACACCGGAAGATAATGAAGTGGTGAGAGAAGGAGGAGTAAAGCCAACACTGCCAGCAGGTTCTTCTCCCCATTGGGATCTTATAAAAAAATATGACATAGTAGATTTTGAAACCGCCGCAAAAATTACCGGAAGTGGTTTTGCATTATTTAAAGGGCAAGGCGCAAAATTGCAACGGGCATTGATTCAATATTTTTTAGATTTCAATACTGCTGCTGGTTACACCGAGTTTCATCCGCCCTTTATGGTGAACGAAGCCTCCGCTTATGGTACAGGCCAGTTGCCGGATAAGGAAGGGCAAATGTATCATATGCAGGAAGATAATTTTTTTATGATCCCAACATCAGAAGTACCCATTACTAATATCTACAGAGATGAAATTGTAAAGCCAGAAAGTCTGCCAATAAAAATGACGGCTTATTCTCCTTGTTTTAGAAGAGAGGCAGGAAGTTTTGGTAAAGATGTTCGTGGATTGAACCGTGTACATCAATTTGAAAAAGTGGAATTAGTACAATTAACACATCCCGAAAAAAGCTACGTAGCGTTGGATGAAATGGTAAGTCATGTTGAAAAATTATTGCAGTCATTGGAGCTTCCTTATCGTATTCTGAAGCTTTGTGGCGGTGATATGAGTTTTGCTTCTGCATTGACGTTTGATTTTGAAGTGTACAGCGCTGCACAGGAAAAGTGGCTGGAAGTAAGTTCTGTTTCTAATTTCGAATCATTTCAAAGTAACCGGATGAAGATTCGTTATAAAGATGAGAACGGTAAAACACAGTTGGTACATACATTGAATGGCAGTTCTTTGGCTTTGCCAAGAATTATTGCCTGCTTACTGGAGAATAATCAAACAAAAGATGAAATAAATTTGCCTCAGGTAATTCACTCTTATTTCGGAGCTGAGTCGATAAAATAACGATTTGACTTTTAGTATAAAAAAAAGGCTGCTTTCTTGCAGCCGTTTTTTATAGAACATATTTTCATTTTTTATCTTAGAGTTGCACGGGGTCCATTTTCTGCATATGTTGCTTGCATGCGAAATTTCTGACCTGCACTAAACATATACATACATGCATCATCCGTATAGTCCATATAATTCATCGTCATTTCAATTGGTCTACCACTACACTTACTTACTATATTGGGTACCGGGCATCCATAATTTGCGCCATCATGGCCCGGAGTATCATTTACATAATCTGTACCACATCTTCTGTCACCCCATATATGCCGAAGATTAAAATAGTGCCCAATTTCATGTGTTGCTGTTCTTCCTTTATTAAAAGGAGCGGTTGCTGTTCCGGTATTGCCAAAAGCTGTATTTAGAATAACCACACCATCTGTTGCAGCACTACCACCCGGAAATTGTGCATAACCAAGTATTCCCCCACTCATAGTACAAACCCACATATTTAAAGTTGTGGTAGGATTGGTTGGATCAATTCCTCCCTGAGAGCTTTTTTTCATTGCATCATTTGTTCCCCACGCAGTAACTGTTGTAGACTTTCTTATTGTATTTTGCAATACAAATCGAATTTTTGTATCACCGGATTTTACAGATTGATAAGTGGTTGTATTATTAACATCTGCATTGGTTCCTGCAAAATCAGCATTCATAATATCAATCTGTGATTGTATTTGTGCACTTGAAATGTTTTCAGCGGCAGTTCTATATAATACGTTTACAACTACAGGTACTGTCATTACATCTCCATATAATGTTTCAATACCGGGTGTGTTTTGAAAGTTACGTGTAAACTCTTCAATAGCATCCATGCGTTGTTGAAGAGAGGGATCTTTTTTAATATTTTCTTCTAATACTTCATAAGCGGCACATTTACGACCAGCTTCGGATATAATTTCTTCTTCCAGTTGCGAATCTTTTTCTGCATCGTAAGATTTACTACAACCTGTAATCAATAAAAATCCACAAGCAAGTACTACAAGAGATTTCTTCATAAAAATTAAATTTAACTTTAGTGTATGGGAAATTGACTACGTAATATATTCACTTTTTGTAATACCTAGAATAAACCTGAAGAATTTATTTTTGTCATATTCCCCAAATTCGTAGAACTACTTATGCTTAAACAGGTATATTTTAGAACAGCTATTTTAATTCTTTGTATTACTGCTCTGAGTGTTGCCTGTACACAAAAGGCCACACCGGTAATAACTTCCCGCCAAACAGCGCCTTTAAAAAAAGAAAAGCAGGCTTTAACCATAGTGCCTGATCTGAATGAAGGGAAAATAATCTTTACAAACCGTTGTGGTAAGTGTCATGATTTACCGCTGCCCGAACAATTCACTGAAAAAAGATGGGAGGGGATCTTATCATACATGATTCCAAGAGCCAGACTAAATGATGAACAGGGCATACATGTAACTGCCTTTTTAAAAGCAAATGCCGGCAAAAAAGTATTATAATACAAACCTGACTCCAATATTCATGACAGAGATTGCTTCCACATAAGTTCCCAAATAATCCTTGGCTGTTTGTGGGCCAATGATGGAAATTAGTGTTTGAATTGATCTGTTTTTCTTTAAAGGAAAGGAATAGCCTGTATTGAACGTTAGCATAAAGGTTCCGAACTTAATAGCATCATAATGCACATTTTCTTCTTTCACATTACCATTTTGGGTAACAGTTACACATTCGTCTTTGGCTTTTTGAAAACCTGCCCCTCCGCCAATGATAAATCCTCTGCCGGTCTTTTTGCCAAAAGTATAATTGAAATTTGAACGGATTGAGATTGATTCAAACTTATCCCATTCGCTAACAGTGCCTGCTGTGGCGTATTGATTTGAATTTTTAAAATATTGTATTTCCGGTGCCCAACTCCATTTTCCTTTTTTACCTATTGGATGTATGACGCCACCCGAAAATGACGGACCTACATAATATAAATCACTACTGGAGGAAATGTTAAAACCTGCAAAAGGTTTCCATTTGTTTTGAGAAAAACTTTGTAGTGTTATAAAACATATCAGGAAAAAGAATAGATGCTTTTTCATGTCTGTTGATTTTCATACTAAATATAAAATAATAAATCAACAAAAAATATAAAATGGTTGTTTGCTATATGCTGCTTCCATTAATAGTTTTTCCGTATCAAGCAGTCTTAATAATTTTAATTCTGCACTTTCGATTGGGTTCAGGCTGTTGCTAAATAAAGATGCTAAGAAGTAGAGACTGGTGATTGTAAACTCTTAATCCTCCTGTTCATCACATAAAACCATGCTGGCGGAAAAAGAGAAAGTAAAATCATTCCCGGATAACCCGTTGGCATTTGCGGCGAATTATCATGATGTCGCAGCACCTGGTATTTACGGCTGGCAAGATAATGATGATCGCTGTGGCGACTGAGTTCAAATAGCATGAGTCTGCCAATGATATGATCGCTGTTCCAGCTATGTTCTGGCATGGCTCTTTCATATTTCCCATCACCAGTTGCTTTTCGTTGCAAGCCATAATGTTCTATATAGTTTACCGTTTCCAAAAGCAAAATGCCGATAAAGGCCGCAGCAATAAAGTAAAGTGTAACCAGCCAGCTTGTAAGTATAAGTATCAAACCTAAAAATGCAAGTTGAATAATAGTGAATTGAATCATTTCATTCCTGAAGGAGAAAACTGAATTCCCCTTTTTTCTCCTTTCAGCATTGGCAATATGCCATGCACTTATGTAGCTGAAAATAATAGTGCGGAAATAAAAAAGATAAACCGGTTCGCCATACCGGGCACTGCTCGGATCTTCCGGCGTGGCCACTCTTTTATGATGACCTTTATTGTGTTCTGTAAAAAAATGCATGTAAAGAGAAGTAAGCAATAGTGCCTTTGCAAGATGTTGTTCAAACTTATTTACTCTGTGACCTAACTCATGCCCAACGTTGATGCCAAAAACACCACATAAAATTCCCATGGCGAAAATTCTGCCGGTAATATCAATAGTGGTTAATTCATCATACATCATTCCGTAGAGGAACCTGCTTAAAGCCGCAAACTGTAAGAGAACAACTAAGTATAATAAAACATCATATGATCTGTCGGTCCGGACAACTTCCTCTTCTGCGGCATTTAAATTACTGGCTTTTGGCTTGATAAATAATTCTAGTAGAGGTATGATAAAAAAACCATAGAAAACGGGCATCCAAACTTCCCAGCCGGTAGTGGAAAATGCCCGGAAGGCACCCAGATAAAGTAAGAAAGGAGATATGTATTTTAATGCCCGAAGCTTCATAATTTTAATCTGCGGTAATAAGATTGAAAATAACCTTTTCTTTTTTTCGTTGTAAAATAATCAAAAGACTTGTTTTAAACTTAATTACTTCACAAAAGTCTGAAAACTAAAATTTAGCCCATGGCATTATCTAACCAGGTTAAAAATCAGCACTTGCTTTGGCGGGCTGGCTTTGGTCCTGCGGTTGAACAACTTGGCGATCTTTCAAAATATACTCCCAAACAATTTTATACGGCTCTCAAAAAAGCTTCCTCCAAAAAAGCAGAATATATGGATGTGGCTGATGACTACCTGAAAGGGCTGATGCAAGGTATTGAAGAAATAGGCCGTCAGCAAAAAAAGGAATTGGATGCAGATGAAAGAAAACTGCGACAGCAAAAAAACAGGGAAGGTGTTCGTAACCTGAACATGTACTGGATGCATGAAATGGTAAACTCTTCTTCACAGCTGAGAGAAAAAATGGCTTTCTTCTGGCATGGCCATTTTGCCTGCAGAAATCTGAATGTTTTTTATCAACAAGGCCTGCTGGATGTAATCAGAACAAATGCATTGGGCAACTTTGGTGTAATGTTGAAAGAGATTTCCAAATCCGCAGCGATGCTAAATTTCCTGAACAATCAGCAAAACAGAAAAGATCATCCGAATGAAAACTTTGCACGGGAGGTGATGGAGCTATTCACACTTGGCCGGGGCAATTATACAGAGCATGATGTAAAAGAAGCTGCAAGAGCTTTCACGGGATGGAGCTCTAATGTAAAAGGGGAGTTTGTTTTTCGTCGTTTTCAACACGACTTTGGAAGCAAAACTGTGCTGGACAAAACAGGAAACTTTGATGGAGGGGAAGTGCTTGATATTTTGCTCGATCAAAAACAAACTGCAAAATATATCACTAAGAAGATTTATAAATTTTTCGTTAATGAACAAATTGACGAGGCGAAAGTAGAATGGCTGGCCGATCGTTTTCATAAAAGTGATTATGAAATTGCTCCATTACTGGAAGATATTTTTACCAGCGATTGGTTTTACGAAGAAAAAAATGTGGGAGCATTAATTAAGTCACCTGTAGAATTATTAGTAGGTATTCAACGTATGCTTCCAATGAAATTGGAAAATGATGAATCCTTAATGCTTTTGCAAAGAATATTGGGACAATTGTTATTCTATCCTCCAAATGTGGCAGGCTGGCCGGGCGGGAAAGCATGGATCGACAGCTCTTCGCTGATGATGAGGATGCGGATTCCAAAACTCATTAATGATATTGATGAAATGAATGTAAATGCCAAAGATGATGATGATACCATGATGGGAATGAAAGACGGCGATGAACAAATGAAAGGGAATAAAAAGAGTGGTCAGCAAGTTGCAGGGTATGCAGGTATGCGTCGACAGATGATTAATGCCGATGTAGATTGGAAACCGTTGTATAAAAATTACGAAGCTGTGCCAAGAGAAAAACTGGCAGATGAAGTTTCAAAAAATTTGTTGCAGGTAAAATCTGGTGTAAGTATGGAGTTGATCAAACAATATTCCGATCAGACAGGAAGAGAAAATTTTATACGAACGGCCGCACTCCAGGTAATGAGTACGCCGGAATATCAATTGTGTTAAACCCCTGTCCCCTAAAGGGGAACTTAGGTTTAATCTTTTATTATTTGTTTTAACAGTTCTTTAAATTATAGTTGAAAGGTTATGATTCCAGCTTTAGTTCCTTGATGAGCTTTTGTTGTCCGTCCGAATGGTTTCGTCCGGGCGGACGTCGCATTTATCTACCGGAGCTTTAGCGTAGGCAAACTCTTCAACTTTTAGTTCGCTACTCAACATTTTTAAAAATAAAAAACCATTTATTGCTTTTTGGGCTGTGAGTGGTAAATCCCTCCTTCGAAGGGATTTTTGGAGGCTTTATATATGCAAATAAAACGTAAAGAATTTATTCAAATCGGTTCACTGGCAACAGCATCCATGCTTGTGCCCAAGTTTCTAAAAGCTTTTGAAAGTAAGAGCATGGTAATGTCGGGAAACAGAGTTGTAGTGATATTGCAGCTCAGCGGTGGTAATGATGGATTGAATACCGTAATTCCATTCAGGAATGATTTGTATTATAAAGCAAGACCAAAATTAGGTATTGCAAAAGACAAGGCTTTGGCATTGACAGATGAGGTTGGTTTAAATCCAGCCTTGAAAGGATTAAAGGAACTGTATGATGATGGCAGCCTTTCTATTCTGAATAATGTAGGTTATCCAAATCCGGACCGTTCGCATTTCAGAAGTATGGACATCTGGCATACAGCAAGCCAAAGTGATGAATACTGGACCAATGGCTGGATGGGCCGTTATCTTGATTCTCAATGCAAAGGATGCGATAAACCAACACAGGCCATTGAAATAGATGATGTATTAAGCCTTGCTTTAAAAGGAGAGCAGATAAAAGGTATTGCTGTAAAAGATCCGAAACGATTGTACGGCACAGCCAATGAAAAATTCTTCAGGGATATAATGAAGAACCACCAAGATGAAGCAGGTGAGCAGCCGGTAGATTACCTGTACAAAACAATGGCTGAAACATTGTCCAGTGCAGATTATATTTTTAAGCAAAGCAGGATGCATCCTACAAATGCTGTTTATCCAACCACCAACCTTGGAAACAGTTTAAAAACAATTGCATCACTCATTTATTCAGAAATAAATACAAAAGTGTATTATGTATCACTCGGAAGTTTTGATACGCATATCAATCAGGAAGGACAGCAGAACCGTTTGTTCACTGAAATGAATGATGCCATCAAAGCATTTGTAAAAGACCTGAAAGAACAACACCGTTTTGAAGATGTATTGTTGTTTACTTTTTCTGAGTTTGGCAGAAGAGTGCAGCAAAATGCAAGCAACGGAACAGATCATGGCACGGCTAACAACATGTTTATGATCAGTGGTGGCTTAAAACAAAAAGGAATTTTAAACCCAATGCCGGATTTAAGTGATTTAAATGAAGGCGATCTGAAATACAATGTAGATTTCAAAAATGTGTATGCCACCATTCTAAATAAATGGCTGAAGGCAGATGACAAGTCAATTTTGATGAAGCAGTATGAGTATCTGAACTTTATTTAATTTTTTTGAGGCCCGTTTATTAATCCGATTATTTCATAGCATTTTTTAATAGCTTTACCTCTATGAGTTTATCACTGCAGGTAGCCCATCTCTTTTTACTGGCAATTCCCATTGCCTGTATTGCCTGGACGGTAACTAATGAAGACATTTTTAAAGAACCCCGGCAATATTGTCTCTATAAATCTAAGAACAGCCGGCATATATTGATTTGCAAATTTTTTTACCTGTTTACCTGTGAGTATTGTTTCAGTCATTATGTAACCATTTTCATGCTGCTTATTACCGGCTATAAATTGATCTATCCAGACTGGAGGGGCATTTTAATCGGTGGTTTTTCACTGGTGTGGATCGCCAATTTATATATCAGCCTGTTTGGTTTATTACGCCAGGGAATAAAAAAAGAAAAAATTGAAGCAACTATTAAAGAAAAAGAACTGGAAGAATCAGAAGAAGAATAAAAAGCTACTACTCTTCATTATCTCACCAGTTTCTTAAACCATTATTTTACATTGCCCATCCAGCGTTTTAAAAACGGAACAGTAAACATCAGTAATACGCCGATTACGGCTGAGGCAATTCCTATTTTCTGAATTACATCTGCATAGTATGGCAAGGAAAGTACAGGATCATTCTTGGCAAGTACTTCTTCGGGTACACTCATCATAGAACCAATTTTTCCCGCCAGAAATTCGCCGATAGCAGAGGCAAAAAACCAGATACCCATCATCAGCGAAACCATTTTGGCTGGCGATAGTTTTGTTACCATAGATAAACCAATTGGTGATAAGCAAAGTTCACCCAGAATAATAAAACAATAACCCCACAGAAAAGGCCATAAAGGAACAATACCTGTACTCTCATTTGCGATACATCCCAGATAGAAAACATAAAAGCCGAGACCAAGAAAAATAAATGCTAATGCAAACTTTAGCGGAGTGCTTGGTTCTTTGCCTCTTTTATTGAGCCATGGCCAAAGAGGCGCAACGATTAATGTGAGTACAATCACCCATCCTGGAGGTAAAAAATTATTCATAGAAAGTTCGGGAAGATCGATGCCGAATAATTCCATTTTAGCGTTTCTTTCCGCCAATAAATTCATCGAACCAGCATTCTGTTCATAAATAGCCCAGAACACAATAGAAAATATAATCATTATAAGAGCCGCAAACAATTTAAGCTTTGGTCCTTTTTC
Source organism: Chitinophagales bacterium (assembly GCA_038257235.1). GTDB lineage: Bacteria > Bacteroidota > Bacteroidia > Chitinophagales > Chitinophagaceae > JJ008. The sequence goes on along the minus strand of JBBSJN010000059.1, from coordinate 3,096 downwards.
CATTTTCATGCCAACTGATAGTACATACAGCAATGCAAGAATTCCAAGACCAAACATGATATAATCCATCAAATGATATTGATGAAACAAAGTAACCACTAACGGAATAATTAATAAAGTGCCGCCATAAATTAGATACTCTGGTTTTACAAATGCGAATACTGGTTTTTTTAAGACCTCAGGATCAGGCGGTAAACCTTTCTCTCCCAACGTTTTCTTTCCGTATACAAAAACAACAAAGCCAAGTGCCATGAAGATGCCCGCCAATCCAAAGCCATAATGCCAATTGAATTCTTTTGCAACATAAGCACATAAAAAACCGCCAAGAGCAGCGCCAATATTAATTCCCATATAAAAAATGGAAAAGCCGCTGTCTCGCCGTGGATCATTTTCCTTGTATAAGGTACCAACAAGACTTGAAATATTTGGTTTGAAAAATCCATTACCACAAATAATAAAAGCCATACCATAAAAGAAACTCCAGTCGGTTGGTACCGCTAAAATAAAATGACCCAATGTCATCAATATACCACCAAACATAACTGCCCTTTGATAGCCAATAAATTTATCCGCCATAAAACCGCCAAACATTGGCATGGTGTAGACTAATGCAGCATACGAACCAAGAATTGCATATGCTTTTGGATCGTCATAGTTTAACTCACTCACCATATAAGCAATCAGCAATGCTTTCATTCCATAGAATGAAAACCGTTCCCACATTTCAGCAAAAAAAAGTAAATAGAGTTGCTTGGGTTGTTTGGTTGAGATTAGATCCGGGGAATTGATCGTTGACATATTTCAGCGCTTTATAGTATTGGGTTTAATTCAGCCCTTTTTCTTTCATAATTTTATTAAGCCATTTTAGCATGGCAAAAATGATAAAAGTAGCAAGCATCAACAGCGCAAAATTTACCCAGAAAAAACCTGCTTTATTTTCATAACCATCCCAGAGTGTAGCAAGTACTCCTGATAGTTTATTGCCTATTGACGTGGCTAAAAACCAACCACCCATCATTAATGAAGTTATCCTTACCGGGCTTAATTTGGAAACAAGCGAAAGTCCCATCGGGCTCAATAACAATTCGCCAATAGTGATTACGCCATAAGTACCCATTAGCCACCAGGCACTTGCTTTTTCAGCACCGTTATTGGATATCTTAACCGCCAGTACCATTACCAAAACAGAAAGGGCAGAGATTAACAACCCAAATGCAATTTTGGTAGGAGTGGAAGGTTCTTTTTTTCTTTTTCGCAGAAAAGCAAAAAAAGCCACAATCAATGGCGTAAGTAAAATAACAAAGCCTGGATTAATTGACTGGCTTAACGGGGTTGACCAAAAAGTTACTTCTGCACCATCGGCGGGTAAGTTTTCTGGGTTTACATTTTTAAAATAAGAAGGGTAGTTTAATTCTTTTATTACTTTATTGCCCTCTTTCTGTATTCTGAACTGGTTATCGTATAAAACGACCGAATCTTTTTTATACGCTTTTACTTCGGCAAGTTTAACAGCATGTAATAATTGTTCTGTTTTTCCGGTTACCTGACGGTCGGTATAACTTTCGGCCCAGATGGTAAGTGCTGTACCATTTTGTTTGAATACTGCCCAAAACATAATCACAGCAGCAAAGATGGCTAACAAAGCACCGATAGGTCTTTTCTCAGATTTTTCTGCTTTTATATATAAAGTAGAATAAAAATAAATAACGGGAATGCAGGCAAAGATGAAAGCATCATTGCTATCAGATTGAAAAATATTTCCCGGAATCATCCAACCTAGAATACCTGCAAGTATAGAAGGCACTAAAATTGTAAGCACTATCCTTGAAAACGGCATATCTTCTTTCGACATTGGTTTTTTTACATCACCGGATTTGTAATGCCTGGTTCCTGAAATAAAAATGATTACTCCAAGGAACATACCTATGCCCGCAGCAATAAAAGCATATTTCCAACCCCAGACCAGAATAATTGCCGCACTGAAAAAATTACAGATAAAAGCACCGATATTAATACCCATGTAAAAAATATTATATCCCTCATCTTTTCTTTTTACATATTCAGGAGTTGAATATAAATTACCCAGCAAGGTAGATATATTGGGTTTGAAAAAACCATTTCCGAATATCACCAGCGACATAGAAACATATAACATGGGCATGCTATGTACTGACATCAGGCAATACCCGATTCCCATCATTATTCCACCGGCAATAATTGACTTCCGGTATCCGAAATAACGATCAGCCAATAAACCTCCAATAAAAGGGGTAAGAAAAACAAGGGCTATAAAGGTGCCATAGAGATCGGAAGCCTCTGCATTCGTCATTGCAAAACCATGCGTTACATTCTTTAGATATAACAAGAAGATTCCAATCATCAGGTAGTAGCCGAATCGCTCCCACATTTCAGAGAAAAATAAAAATGGCAGGGCTTTTGGGTGTTTCTTCCACATAGCAGCAGTATTTTAAATGGGTAAGATAATAAAATTGAAGCAAGGAAATTAAAAAAGCCTAGACAGAATTGCCTGCATAGTATAGAACGTTGTTTTTCCCTTCAACCAATGCAGGTAATGGCAGATTTTGGAGAGTAAGGCACATTAAAAAAGGCGACCTGATAATCGCCTTTTTATAATATTCAGTAATAGACATCAGGTTATGCCATGCATTTTCTTTTTCAGCATTTTATTTAATGCCAGCATGATAAGTCCCGCAGCAATAGGAATTATAGTAAAAATCAGGAAGAATATAGAAATAGAATACTTGGTAGTGATTTCATCTATAAAACTACCGGTTACACCTGCCATCAAATTGGCAACAAAATTGGCAATAAACCAGATTCCGAACATAAGCCCTAAAAGTTTTACAGGTGCAAGCTTACTTACATAGGAAAGACCTACTGGTGATATACATAATTCTCCAAGTGTATGAAAAAGATAAGCAAGAATCAACCAAACCATACTTACAGAAGCTGTTTTCGCTCCTTGTGGGATAGTACTTCCTCCATAAGCTAAAATAGCAAAGCCCAATCCTAATAGCATCAGTCCTATGGCAAACTTAACCGGGCCGGAAGGATTATAACGGCTTTCCCACATTT
>JBBSJN010000058.1:0-14555 GCA_038257235.1 Chitinophagales bacterium | reverse complement strand
TCGGTTCCCTGCCCGACTTCTTTGATTTATAGTTGTGGTCAGGCGGGGCTATTGAACTTTTTTAAATACAAATAGAAATTGAAAAAGAAAAGTAACTTTTATATTTAACGAATTTAATAATCCCCTTTAGGGGATAAGGGCATATGTTTATAAAAAAATACATACAGGAAATTTGGGGTGCTGTTAAATCACTGTTGAAAGGAATGCGGCGTACCGGTTATTATTTTACGCATCACAAAGAAATAATAACGCAGCAATATCCTGATAACAGAGAAACACTGAATCTTCCGGAACGATTTAAAGGTGAAGTGGTAATGCCACATGATGAAAAGAATGAACACCGCTGCACCGGTTGCCAGGCCTGTGAAATTGCCTGCCCGAATGGAACAATCAAAGTAATTACTCAATTTGATATACAACCGGACGGCAGAAAGAAAAAAGCGATTGACAAACTGGTTTATCATCTTGAGTTATGTACCATGTGCAATTTATGTATCGAAGCTTGCCCTTCAGATGCAATCAAGATGGCGCAAACATTTGAACATAGTGTGTTTGACAGAAGTGAGCTGACAAAGATTTTAAATAACCCGGGATCTAAAATTATGGAAGGCATAGAATAGACAGCCCCCTAAACCCCCCGAGGGGGACTTTAGAGTCTTAAAGTAATGAGATAACAATTAATGACTGGATCGGACATCATATTTTATTTACTCGCAGCACTCTGTGTTGTATTTGCTTTATTATCTGTTACAACCAGGCAGATATTCAGAGCTGCTATCTATTTATTATTTACACTGATTGGCATTGCAGGTATATATTTCTGGTTGCAGTATGAATTTATTGCCGCTGTACAGATCGTTGTGTATGTTGGTGGAATTGTTGTCTTGATCATTTTTTCAATTTTCCTTACGCAACAAACAGGAGAAAAATTACCCAAACAGAAATTAGACAGAAAAATATTTGCAGCATTGGCTGTATTCGCAGGTTTTGCTTTGACGATGTTGCAAATTTATCAGCATACATTCTTTGAAACGGATGAAACGGCCATTACACCAACTGTTGAAAATATCGGAAAGAAAATGTTATCAGTAGATAATGGTGGTTATGCTTTGCCATTTGAAGTGATATCTATTTTATTGTTAGCAGCGTTGATAGGATGTATTGTAATAGCACTGAGAACTAAAACTGAAAATAAAGAAATGCCACAAAGGCACGAAGACACGAAGTCTTAGAGCCTTTGTGCCTTCGTGGCAAAAAAAACATATGGAACCAGGATTATATCATATTCTTTTTCTTAGCACTGCTTTGTTCTTCATTGGTGTATATGGCTTCTTAACCAGAAGAAACCTCATTACCATGTTAATGAGTATTGAGTTGATATTAAACAGTGTAAACCTGAATTTCATCGCATTCAATAAATATTTATGGTCTAACCAGATGGACGGGCTGTTCTTTACCTTATTCATCATAGCCATCGCCGCAGCCGAAGCCGCTGTTGCGATAGCAATCATCATAAATTTATATCGAAGCCATAATTCTATTGATGTAGAAAATGCAGAAGACTTAAAGTATTAGCCCCCATCCCCTAAAGGGGAGTTAGGGTACTATAGAAACAAACTTATGAAAGATTTGAAACAATTTTGTTGATTAATAAATGCCAAACGTAACTGCCATAGCATTAATTCCTTTATTGCCCTTAGCCGGCTTTTTGTTGCTGGGCTTATTCGGCAGAAAATATTTTAAGACTAGTTCAGGTATAATCGGGACTGTTTTGTTACTGGTTTCCACAATTCTGGCATTATACACTGCCTATGACTACTTTTTTGTGTATGGTAAAGTTGCCGGAGTTTATGAAAAGTTTATACCGCTACAACTGACATGGTTACAATTTTCTCCCGGTGTATCCATTGATATGGGATTAATCATTGATCCGATTTCAGTAATGATGTTGGTGGTGGTTACTTTTATTTCGTTGATGGTACATATATATAGCCTTGGTTATTTAAAAGGAGAAGAAAGATTTCCAACTTATTATTCATATCTCGGGTTATTTACATTCTCTATGCTGGGATTAGTACTGGCATCAAATATTTTTCAAATCTATATTTTCTGGGAGTTGGTGGGTGTCTCGTCATTCTTACTGATCGGTTATTATTATGACAAACCAAGTGCTGTAGCGGCCTGCAAAAAAGCATTTATTGTAACCCGTTTCGCAGACCTTGGTTTTTTAATTGGTATTTTGATCTTATCATTCAGTGGCGGAACACTTGATTTTTCTACACTGATTGAACGGTTAACTTCTCCTGAGTCAAATGAATTTAAAGTTGCTGCTGCTTCTACATTCCTTGGTGCATCTGCACTGACATGGGGTGCTGCATTGGTCTTTATCGGTGGAGCAGGAAAGAGTGCCATGTTCCCCTTGCATATCTGGCTTCCCGATGCAATGGAGGGCCCCACTCCTGTTTCTGCATTAATACATGCTGCAACAATGGTAGTGGCAGGTGTTTATCTGGTTGCTAGATTATTTCCCATATTCTCCATCACTGTGCCGGGAGTTTTAGAAATCATCGGATGGGTTGGAGCAATCTCAGCAATCATCGCCGCCATCATCGCTTGTACACAAACTGATATAAAAAGAGTGCTGGCCTATTCCACCATGTCGCAGATTGGGTTTATGATGTTTGCATTAGGTGTTTCAAATTTCGGTGGTGAAGCAGGTTTGGGTTATACAGCTTCCATGTTTCACTTGTTCACTCATGCAATGTTCAAAGCATTGTTATTTCTCGGTGCAGGTGCTGTGATACATTATGTGCATAGTAACGACATGAAAGATATGGGTGGCTTAAGAAAGTTTTTACCGATTACTCATATTACATTTTTAATTGCATGTCTGGCGATTGCCGGCGTACCGCCATTTGCAGGATTTTTTAGTAAAGAAGAAATCTTACTGGCAGCCTATCATAACAATATGGGCATTTACTGGATTGCATTAATTACTTCTGGCATTACAGCTTTCTATATGTTCCGGTTGTATTTTACTATTTTCTGGAACAAGCCACATCAAGCTCATGGAGAAAAACACGGTGAAGGTGGATTTGCCATGATGATGCCATTGGTTTTATTAGCGGTTGGTGCTGCTGCGGCAGGTTTTATTCCTTTCGGAGAATATGTAAGTTCTGATGGCAAAGCATTACATGCACATTTTGATCTATCATTTTCGATTGCTCCTGTCGCTTTAGGACTTATAGGAATTATAACAGCTTTTTGGTTGTATAAAAAACAAAATGATAAACCGGCTAAGCTTGCCACATCATTGGGCGGTATTTACAAAACAGTTTATAACAAATTTTACATTGACGAAATATATCTTTTTATAACAAAAAAAGTATTGTTCAACCTGATTGGAAAACCGGCTGCATGGTTTGATAAGAATATTGTGGATGGATTGATGAACCTGATTGGCAATGTAACGGAAAAAATTTCAGAGGGAATTAAAAAAGTACAGTCAGGCAAAGTGCAGCAATATGCTATATATTTTTTAGGTGGTGTGATTTTATTGGCGTTATTGTTTATTTATATATGGAAATAACTATTTAATTGATCAAAAAGAATAAAAATATCATCTCTTTGATTACTGATGAAAAAATCATTAGTAAAATTTACCAGATCAGGTCACAGAAAGTTATGCTTGATAGTGATCTTGCTGAAATGTATGGAGTTGAGGTACGAGTGTTGAATCAGGCTGTAAAAAGAAATATGGAGAGGTTTCCTAAAGACTTTATGTTTAAGCTAACCCTGAAAGAATTTCAAAACTTGAAATCACAATTTGTGATTTCAAGTTGGGGTGGTAAAAGAAAGCCTCCGCTGGCTTTTACAGAACAGGGTGTTTCTATGCTGGCAGGAGTCCTCAACAGCCCTGTTGCTATTCAGGTTAACATTCAGATAATCCGCATATTTTCCAGAATGAAAGAATTGTTGCTGAATCATAAAGATATTCTGCTCAAACTTGAAAAAATGGAGAAAGACGTAACAGAAAATAAGGAAGATATAGCTATGATTTTTGAGGCTTTAAAACAACTATTAAATCCTCCTCAACCCAAAAGGACATTAATTGGATTTAACAGAAAAGAAAATGACTAAGATTTTTTAAATAAATAAGAGAACCAAATAATGAATCTTTTATTACTCATAGGACTTCCTTTGCTCACAGCTATTGCTGTATTGCTTTCCCGCAATCAGCAACAGGTGAAATGGATTGCCCTGTTAGGTTCAGTGGCACAACTGGCTTTGGTATTTGTATTATTTTTTATATTCAGAAATGAAAGATCTGGAGGCAATACAACACAAATGCTTTTTGAGCAGAACTATCCATTATTTAAATCACTCAATATCAATTTTCATTTTGGTGTAGATGGTATTTCTGTTGCCATGATCTTACTAACGGCATTCGTCGTTATAGCTGGTGTATTGGTTTCCTGGAATATTGAGAAAATGACCAAAGAGTTTTATTTTCTTTTATTATTACTCGGTATGGGTGCTTATGGATTCTTTATCTCTCTTGATTTGTTCATTCTCTTCTTCTTCCTTGAAATATCTGTGATACCAAAATATTTATTGATTGGTATCTGGGGTAGCGGCAGAAAAGAATACAGTGCAAACAAATTAGCCTTGATGCTGATGGGCGGTTCTGCTTTAATATTAGTTGGTATTTTAGGATTATACTTTGCAGCAGGCCGCAGCTTTGATATTATGGAGCTTTCGAAAGCTACTATTTCAGTCAGCTATCAGCAAGTTCTTTTCCCATTATTGTTTGTAGGCTTTGGTGTTTTCACAGCACTCTTTCCTTTACACACCTGGGTGCCTGATGGCCACTCTTCTGCACCGACAGCCGGTTCTATGTTCCTAGCCGGAATCTCTATGAAATTGGGTGGCTATGGTTGTTTAAGAGTAGCCACATATTTATTGCCTGAAGGTGCGAAAGAGTACGCCAATATCATTATCATTCTTTCCGCCATAGCTATTCTCTATGGTGCCTTCGCTACGATGATGCAGAAAGATCTGAAATACATCAACGCCTATTCATCCGTAAGCCATGTTGGATTTAGCTTATTGGGAATTGGCATGCTGACACAAACTGCCATCACCGGTGCATTGATGCAAATGGTTTCGCATGGATTGATGACGGCGCTTTTCTTCGCCGTTATCGGAATGATATATGACAGAACACATACAAGAATGGTTGATGAAATGGGAGGACTGATGAAAAAACTTCCATTCATCTCTACTATATTTTTCATTGTCGGACTTTGTTCATTGGGCTTACCGGGATTAAGCGGATTCGTGGCAGAGATGACCATCTTTATGGGCTCCTGGGAGAATGCAGATACCTTTCACAGGGTAGCAACGATTGCAGCTGCCATGTCTATTGTAGTTACTGCAGTATATATTTTAAGAGCCATTGGTAACACTGTAATGGGACCGATTAAAAATGAAAGCTATTTATCACTAAAAGATGCTGCATGGAATGAAAGACTGGCTGCAATAATATTAGTTGTAGGAATATTGGCAATCGGCATTGCACCAAGCTGGTTAAATGATTTATTGAGACCGGCAGCAGAAGAAATTATGAACAGAATCGCCGGAAAATAAAAATTGACTGAATGAATGAATTCTTCATATTGATGAAACAAGAGCTGGTACTCACTGCCATCATCTTCCTGTTGCTGTTTATCAAGATCGGCAAAGGAATGAAGAATGAGTCCTTGCTTTCATTAATGCAATTCTTGTTGCTATTAAATTTTGGCGCAGGATTTTTCTTTAATCAGTCTGGCTGGTTATTTGGCGATATGTACCAGACAACTCCATTAATTGTTTTCCAGAAAAATATTTTAAGCTTTGGAGTTTATCTTATCTCCTTACTCTGTGCAGATTGGTTGAAGAAGACTGAACACATGCCAGAATTTTTCATGCTGATGCTATCAGCAATGCTGGGTATGTTCTTGCTGATCTCCAGTGGCAATCTGTTGATGTTCTTTCTGTCTCTTGAGCTGGCAACTATTCCTGTGGCAGCAATGGCAAATTTTGATCTGCATAAAAAGCGTTCTTCCGAAGGAGCCATGAAAATGATTTTATCTTCAGCATTTTCATCCGGCATCTTATTATTTGGTATCTCATTGGTCTATGGTATCACCGGCACATTAAATTTTGCATTGATACCAATACAACTGGACGGATCTACATTACAGATACTGGCTTTTGTATTTTTAATGGCGGCATTTGCATTCAAACTGTCCATTGTTCCATTCCATTTATGGACAGCCGATGTGTACGAAGGCTCGCCAATTGCCACCACTTCTTTTTTATCAGTTGTATCCAAGGGAGCTATTGCATTTGTTTTGATGACCACCTTATACAAAGTGTTTGCACCGATGCAGGATGTATGGTATACGATGCTGGTCATCCTGGCCATCATCACCATGGTGATCGGTAATCTTTTTGCCATCCGTCAACAAAATATCAAACGATTTCTTGCCTTCTCTTCTATTGCTCAGGTTGGTTTTATTTTAGTGGGTATCAGTGGTGGAAGTGCAGTAGGCATCACTGCTGTGGTCTATTTTGTGCTGATCTATGTGTTCTCCAACCTCGCAGCTTTCGGCGTAGCGTCAATTATTGCTGAACAAACTGGTAAAGAAAATATTGATGATTATAAAGGACTATATAAAACCAATCCTTTTCTCTGCTGGATATTAGCCCTCGCATTATTTTCTCTGGCGGGGATTCCACCAACAGCAGGATTTTTTGGAAAATTATTTCTACTGACAGCAGGAGCCACTAAAGCAAGTTTCACCTTCATCACCATTGCTGCTTTGAATATGATCGTTTCTCTTTATTATTATTTAAGAGTGATACGGGCAGCTTTTATGGATAAGAATGAAAATCCGATTTCAACAATAAAACTGGGATCATCTGTAAAACTGGGCTTGATCATTTGTGCTGCCGGTATATTATTGCTTGGATTATTAAGTTGGGTATATGATTATATTCATTCGTTAAGTTTATAACAATGGCATTAAACAAAAATCATGAATTTGAAGAACTGGACGGTGTTAAATGCGGCATCGTGGAAAAGGATGTTACTCCTCAAAGAGTTGCCTTTTTAAAAGAGCTATTGGAATTTAATAAATATACTGTTGTTACTATCCCTACTCCACCTCCAAAAGCGGCGCCTGCACCAAAACCAAAAGAAGCCAGCCCGCCTGCCCGATCTGATCATTCAGGCGGGGATGACCCAGTCGGACAGGGCACAGAAACAGTGGAGCTGCCTCCTCCACCTGATACTTTTACCGTTGGTGTTACAGATTATACATTCAACCCTATCAATGCCATTTTTGGTCGAATGCTGAAAACAAAACGAGGCCATATCGTTACACTAGCATACTGGGAACAAAAAGAAACTGTTAGCAATGATGAAATTCCTTACTTTGAAAAATAATTTTAATTACAATGGAAATAAGAGATCTGTATTATGATTCTGTGAAGCAAGATGTAATAAATAGAATTGCTAAACTTACTTTTGCGTCGGAAAGAAAATGGGGTAAAATGAATGTATCACAAATGCTACACCATTGCCAACTTCCTGTTCTTGCAGCCTACGGAACCATTAATCCAAAAGGGAATTTTATTCTCAAGCTGATCGGACCAATGTTTAAAAGTGTTTTATATAATGAAAAGCCTTACAAGCAGGGCTTACCCACAGATAAAACTTATATTATAACTGATGAGAAAGATTTTGAAAGAGAAAAAGCTGAATTACTCAATCTGGTAGAAAAATTCAGAGAATCTGCTGTTACAGATTTACCTCATCCGGTTTTTGGCAAATTAACAAAAGAACAATGGAGTAAAGCCACCTGGAAACATCTGGACCATCACCTGAAACAATTTGGTGTATAAAAAAATACTACAAAAACGTCTTTTCAGATTGCTTCATTTCATTCGCAATGACGACTTTTGAGACCGTCCCTTTTTTTATGCAATTGCATTCAAAACTATTTCTTTCAACTTATCAATCGGCACTCTTTCCTGCTCCATCGAATCTCTGTCACGTATAGTTACTGTATTATCATCTTTACTCTGATGATCAACGGTTACACAAAAAGGTGTACCTAATGCATCCATTCTTCTGTATCGCTTACCAATTGAATCTTTTTCTTCATAGAAACAGCGGAAATGAGATTTGCAATCCGCAATAATTTTCTCAGCTATATCGGGAAGCCCATCTTTTTTAGTTAATGGAAGAATAGCCATTTTTATCGGGGCTAGTTTTGCCGGAAATTTTAAAACAACCCGGTCATCTTTTTTTTCTTCTGTGCTCAAATCTTCCTCAGTATATGCCTGGCTCATAATTGCCAGAAACATTCTGTCCAAACCAATAGAAGTTTCAATTACATAAGGTATATAATTTCCAAATGGCTTACCAGTTGCAGGGTCAACATCATTATCGAAATATTGCATTTTCTTTTTGCTGTATTCCTGGTGTTGCTTCAGGTCAAAATCTGTTCTGGAATGAATGCCTTCCAGTTCTTTAAATCCGATCGGGAATTCAAATTCAATATCACAGGCTGCATCTGCATAATGCGCCAGCTTTATATGATCATGAAATCTATATTTTTCTGCAGGCATCCCAAGGCTTTTATGCCATTCCAATCTTGTTGTTTTCCATTTCTCGTACCATTCTTTTTGTGTACCGGGACGGATAAAGAATTGCATTTCCATTTGTTCAAATTCTCTCATGCGGAAAATAAATTGTCTTGCCACAATCTCATTTCGGAAAGCCTTACCTATTTGTGCAATACCAAAAGGAATTTTCATTCGTCCGGTTTTCTGCACATTCAAAAAATTTACAAAAATTCCCTGGGCTGTTTCCGGTCGCAGATAAACTTTATTATCTTCATCATCAGAAGAAACAGTGGAACCAAATTCAGTAGAGAACATCAGGTTGAACTGGCGGATATCCGTCCAGTTGCAGGTATCGCTGACAGCACATTTAATTTTGTTGTCTTCAATAAGCTTCTTCAATCCTTCAAAATCATCTTTTGCCAATAAAGCATCCATTGAAGCCAGCGTATCTTTTGCCAATTGTTCATTGCCTGTTACTGATTGCTCCTCAGCAAAACCTTCTATCAAATGATCTACCCTGTATCTTTTCTTGCTGTCCTTATTATCAATCATCGGATCGTTGAAATTATCAACGTGGCCGCTTGCCTTCCAGGTGGTGGGATGCATAAAGATCGCCGCATCAATGCCGACAATATTTTCGTCTGACAATTGTGTCATGCTTTTCCACCAATAGTCTTTGATATTCTTTTTTAACTCACTACCCATCTGGCCGTAATCATATACAGCCTGCAAGCCATCATATATTTCACTACTTGGGAAAATAAATCCGTACTCTTTGCAATGGGATATTATCGCCTGAAACCTGCCTGACGGCAGACTGGCCTTTTTTGTATCGTTTGCCATAGGCGGCAAAAATAAGGCAGAATAATGATTTTACTTTTCTAATAAAAGAGTCTTATGTTGAAACATCTTTTTCTCCCGCCGCTTCTTCATCCTGCTTCTTTTCATCTTCTTTTTGTCTTTCAATTTCTTCATCTGTTTGCGGCGGTGCTTCAATTATCTTTTTTTCCAGTTTATCTTCTGTACCTACGCCATTTGTTTCTACTTCAATTAGCTCTACCCACACAGCATACTGACTGGGGTAGATGCGATTACCTTTATTCATTACATATACACTAGTAAAAGCGGCACCCAAAAAGAGGATCATAGAAGAATAATACACCCAAAGCAATACCACAATTACATATCCTGCGGCCCCGTAAGCATTGGTCATCCTGTTTTGGCCCAGGTAATAACTGATTAGAAAACGACCAGCCATAAATAATAAAGCAGTGACAAATGCCCCCACCCACACATGCCGCCATTTGATACGGGCATCGGGCAATACTTTAAAAATTGCCGCAAAAATTAATGCCGTTATTAAATACGTTATCACTATGTTCAGAATATATACTATGATCACCGTCAGAACCGGGTACAAAATCATAAGTTTATCCAGTACAATATCAAGTGTCCCATTTATAACGAGTGACACCAATAAAATAAACCCAAGTGTGATGATCATAGAGAAAGACAGCAGGCGGTCAATAATTAGTTTTAACCAGCCCCTCCCTTTTTTGGGTTTTGACTTCAGCTGCCATATATGATTGATCGAGTCCTGTATTTCGCTGAAGACACTGGTTGCTGCAATCAAGAGTGTAGTCATACCTACAATAGTAGCAAACTGGTCACCGGTACTAACTGCAGCATTTTCGAGTGTTTGCTGTATATTTTCTGCCGCTTTATTTCCAATAAATTTTTCTATCTGTCGGAATACACTCTTCTCTACTGCTTCTTTCCCATAAAAAAAATCGGTGAACCAGATAATTATAATTAAAATACCCGGCAACGCCAGTACTGTAAAAAAGGCAAGGGAAGCACTTAGTCTTAAAATATTATGTATGAAGAAACTCTTTCCGGATTTTTTTAATATCTGCCAGGCATTTTTTATAGTCATGTTTTTTACATTCAGTATTCAAAAATATGAACTGATTTTTATTTCAACTTTGGATTATTGGAATGGCGATCTTTATCCCGCATTGTTTTCTTTTCAAAATTTTTTTCAAGCGCCGATTTCATATCCACTCCCGTCTGGTTAGCTATACATAAAAGCACCCAGCATATATCCGCCAATTCATCTGCAATATCTGCTTTTATTTCGGTGGTTTTATAAGACTGATCACCATATTCCCGGGCCATGATACGGGCCAGCTCTCCAACTTCTTCAGTTAAGATAGCCATATTGGTGAGTTCACTAAAATAGCGAACACCTGTAGTTTTTATCCAGTCATCTACTTTTTGCTGGGCATGCTGAATAGTCATAACAAAATATTTAGAGAATGTATTGCAATATAGCATGATTCTTGTCGTTAAAGACGCCCTACCCTTCTGAAGACCGTTCGAAACCAATTCCTTTAAAAGATTAATATATTCTATGCAACAATCAATCCGCCGGCTGATGGCCGTCGCAATCCTGTCACTTTTATTTTTTGTATCACAGGCACAATCTGAGAAACAGGAAATAAAACCTTATAAAGTGCTTACAACTGGCAAGCAGATCACCATCAAAAGTACAAAGGATATTCATCATGTTATGCTCTGGACCACTGGTGGCAACCGTGTAGTGGAGCAAAAAGAAATTAATAAAAACTCCTATTCATTTACTATTCCTGTAAATCAAAAAGCCTTTTACCTGATGATCGGGTTGGTAGGGGGGAAGGTTTTTACGGAGAAAATTGGAATTCAATAAGCACTAATATTAGCGACTTACACGAATTCCTCAAAAGACCACTCTTTTATATGTCAGGGACTTTTCTCCGAAGTTTATAATTATTCCTAATTTAATTCCAGAAGCCTTTAAATAATTGATTGTTTGATAAACGAAAGGGTTGACAATTATTGGTGTTGCTTTAATCTCTAAATATGATTGAATCAAATAGAACAAAATCAGCATAAAATTTTCTCAGCAAAACCCTGCCTTTATATTCAATTTATATGATTTCTCACTTTCATAATTGAAGTCGAGCATTTTCAATTCAATTTCCAGCGCATCTTTATAAACAATCTCTTTAAACCCCATGCCCAACTCCCTATGTACTTCCATATATGCTCCAACAATTTTATAAGATTCTTCTTTATAAATAAGTTCTGCCATAATTAGTGTAATTCGTTAAAATTGGTGTTACAAATTACTCCTTATTCTTCGTATCAATCTCTATCGTTACCGGACCGTCATTCAATAATTCAACCTTCATATCGGCTCCAAAAATGCCGGTGTCAATTGGCTTTCCCAAATCGGTTGACAATTGTTTTACCATTTTTTCATACAACGGAATGGCAACATCGGGTTTGCTTGCTTTAGTATAAGAAGGCCTGTTCCCTTTTTTTGTAGAAGCATGCAAGGTAAACTGGCTTACCAGAATTATTTCGCCATCTTTTTCTTTAACAGAAACATTCATCACTCCAGCTGCATCGTTAAAAATCCGCAGATTGATAATCTTATTGCTTAACCACTCTATATCTGCATCCGTATCTGCATCTTCAATTCCTACTAATACAAGCAGCCCCTGCCCAATCTGCGCCGTGAACTGGTCATCTATTTTTACACTTGCTTTACTAACTCTTTGAATAACTGCCCTCATTATCCGTAATTTTGTTTTACAAATGTAATAGCTGAAAAATGATTGATGTAATTAAAGAAATAGAATTCCAAACTACCAGAAGTGGCGGAAAAGGCGGGCAAAATGTAAATAAAGTAGAAACAGCCGTCATCGCTTCCTTTCACATTGATAAATCTGCATTTTTTTCATTGGCACAAAAAGAACAATTGAAAGAAAAGCTCAGCAACAGAATTAATGCTGAAGGGTTTTTACAGGTAAAGTCACAATCTCATCGTACACAGCTTGCCAATAAAAGAGATGCGATTGAAAAAATAAATGAGCTGATCAAAAAAGCACTGGAAAAGAAAAAGCCCCGTATTGCCACCAAAGCAAGCAAAGCTGTAAAAGAGAAAAGATTGGAATGGAAAAAAAGAAATGCTGAAATAAAATCTGGCCGGCAAAAAATAAAACCCGGCGGCTATTAAAAACTACTCCCTTGTAAAATTGTATATTAGATACTCAATTGAAAACTGTGCGAAAAAGTATTCTGACGATAACGGCCCTATTTTCCATTATTATCCTGCTTACCCATTTAATTTCTTCCTGCAAAAAAGAAATCGCTATTACAGGTATTCAAATGCTTCAACAGGAAATTCCTGATGGTTTTCCGCAACCGGTTTACAATTTTGAAGATAATCCGTTGAGTAAAGAAGGAATTGAGTTAGGTAGAAAATTATTTTACGATACAAGGCTTTCAGCCGATAATCAAATTTCCTGCGGCTCCTGTCATGAACAAAAAGCAAGCTTTGGCACCTATCAGCATGATCTAAGCCACGGTGTATTTAATTCGCATACAGAAAGAAATGCACCAGTACTTTTTAATCTTAACTGGAGTACCAGTTTTCACTGGGATGGAGCATTTACATCGTTACAGGAAGAAGCAATTCAACCAATTCTTGGTCATATAGAAATGGGCGAAACATTTGAAGGCATAAAAAATAAAATCAAAGACGACAAGGAATACCAGGATCTTTTCAAAAAGGTTTTTAATTCATCTGCTATTCATCCGATATACATCGTAAAAGCTTTGTCGCAGTTTACAGGCTCACTTGTTTCTGCCCATTCAAAATATGACCGGTATAAAAAAGGTACTGCCACATTTACTCCACAAGAAGAAAGCGGCTACCAGATCTTTAAAGCTAACTGTGCCTCCTGTCATCCTGAGCCATTGTTCACTGATTACAGTTTCCGGAATATTGGTTTGCCAATCGATCATCATTTAGAAGATTTTGGGAGAATGAGAGTTACCGGAAAAAAAGAAGATTCATTGAAATTTAAAGTGCCTACGTTACGCAACACATACATTTCTTCTAACTATATGCATGATGGCCGGTTTGGCACACTGCAACAATGTATTACTCATTACAGAACCAATGTGCAAGCCGGACCAACGCTTGACCCATTACTAACAAACGGAATTTCACTTACAAATGCTCAATCTGACAACCTATTATTATTTCTAAGAGCATTAACTGATTCTAACTTTATACAAGATCCCCGCTTTAGTAAACCGCTGTAAATTTTGGTGCATTTCAAATTATCACTTTTGGCCCCAACCTGAAGGGGGATAAAATTATCATTATCAACTATTTTCTTTTATTTTGAAAAATTTCAAGTGTTTTAAATTGTGATAATTTGAAATGCACCCCAGTAAATTTTTGCTTCTGAAAGGATAAACGATATTTGCCGTATGAACCAACGGGAATTGTTTCTTCGTCATATAGCCCAAACATCTGCAGCTCCACTTGCATTGGAAATTGTAAAAGCAGACTGTTGCACTTTGTACGATGTAAATGGCAAAGAATATATTGATTTGATTGGCGGCATCAGCGTTGCCAATATTGGACACCGGCATCCAAAAGTGATTGAAGCCATTCAACAACAACTTGATGCTTACCTCCACATCATGGTGTATGGAGAATTTGTAGAAGCTCCGCAGGTACAATATGCAAAATTATTGGCTGATAATTTACCTACATCTCTCAACAGTGTTTATTTTACAAACTCAGGTGCCGAAGCTGTAGAAGGAGCTATGAAACTGGCTAAGAGAGTTACAAACCGTACACAAATAATTTCCTTCAACAAATCATATCATGGTTCTACACAAGGAGCATTGAGCATAATGGGTGATGAATACTGGCGGAATGCATTTCGTCCCTTGCTGCCCGATGTGTTGCACCTGGAATACAATTCTTCCGTATCACTGGAATTTATAACTGAACAAACTGCTTGTGTTATAGC
>JBBSJN010000057.1:0-14592 GCA_038257235.1 Chitinophagales bacterium | reverse complement strand
TTATTGACGAAGTAAAACAAAGAAAAGAAGAGTAGAAAAATGTGTTATTCATTTTCTAATCTGTTAATTTTAAAAAGAGTATTTTTAATGCAAACCTCAGATTCCTGAAATGAGGTATTAATAAAAAAAGATATACTCCTTATCAGGGAAGGAGTTAACTAAAAAAACTAAATGGCAGTACCACAAAAACCCGGAGGCGGGTTCAGTAGACCATCTGGCGGTAGTTACAAACCCGGCGGTGGTGGATTTAATAAAGGCGGTTACAAAGGAAGATTTGCTCCCCGCAAAGAAGCAGAACACCGTATTAATCATTTCATCAGAGTACCACAGGTTCGTTTAGTCGGTGAGAATATCGAGCCGGGTATTTTCGATACTCAAACTGCCCTAAAAATGGCGCAGGATATGGAGTTGGATCTGGTTGAAATTTCTCCAACAGTAGACCCTCCGGTTTGTAAGATTATTGATTACAATAAATTTTTGTACGATAAAAAGCGTAAAGAAAAGGAGATGAAGGCCAAGAGCAAAGTCTCTGAGGTAAAAGAAATACGTTTTACTCCTAATACAGACGATCATGATTTTGACTTTAAGGCAAAACATGCTGTTGAGTTTTTAAAAGGTGGCAATAAAGTAAAAGCCTACGTACAATTTAAAGGCCGTGCCATTCAATTCCAAGATAGAGGGCAGCTTTTGTTACTTAAGTTTGCAGAACGCTTAGCTGAAGTTGGAATTTTGGAAAGTATGCCCAAAATGGAAGGCAGAAGAATGTTGGCCATGTTTGCACCTAAAGGGAAAAAGAAGTCCTGATAAAAAAAAATCAATAAGCAAGAGCCACTCTGTCATCAGGGTGGTTTTTTTAATAAGTAATAATACTGGTCATTCAATTTTAACCGTTGGTATAATATTTTTCCAATTAATTAAGAGTGTCATTGGTTTACGTATCTTGGCGACCGTATTAAAAAATCATCATATTATGAAGTTAATAACTCTTCCATTTTCACTAGCTATTTTATGTTTGCTGGTTTCAGTTACTACACTGGCACAGCCAGGTGGAGCAAAGCCTGATACAACCCGTAAGCTTGTACTTCCAGCTACTCCATCCAAAGGCCCCAAACCTTACAAAGAGGTAATTACATCGAAGGCCATTACAGATGGCGGTTTGTTTAAAGTACATCGGGTAGAGGATAAATATTATTTCGAAATACCTGAATCATTATTTGGAAGAGAAATACTGGTAGTGAACAGAATTTCAAAAGCTGCAGCAGGTATGCGGGCAGCCGGAAGTTTTTTTGGTTATGGTGGCGATCAGATAGGACAGAATGTAATCCGTTTTGAAAAAGGCCCTAACGATAAAGTTTTTCTCCGGAATATATCATTTGCTGAGTATTCCAAAGATTCTACATCACCGATGTTTACTGCCGTAAACAATTCCAATATTCAGCCTATAGCGGCTTCTTTTGACATTAAATCTTTAGGAAAAGATTCAACAGGAGCAGTAATTGATGTTACCGATTTTATCAGCGGGGATAATGATGTTTTGCATTTTAACGGCAGCTTAAAATCAAGCCTTCGGTTGTCTTCGGTACAAAGCGATAAATCTTATATAGTAGGTGTAAATTCATACCCGATTAACATTGAAATAAAGACTGTAAAAACATATACACAAGGGGCGGCACCAGCTACTTCGGGAAGCTTTGGTGGCGGCGGTTCCAGAGGTGGTAATCTTACAATGGAATTAAACAGTTCACTGGTATTGCTACCCAAAGTGCCAATGCAGGCAAGATATTATGACCCGAGGGTTGGTTATTTTGCTGTACGATATACTGACTTTGATGCTAATCCACAAGGTGTAAAAAATATTACTATTGTAAAACGATGGAGATTGGAGCCTAAGCAGGAGGATATGGATAAATATAAAAGAGGTGAATTGGTAGAACCACAAAAGCCAATCATTTTTTATATAGACCCGGCGACACCTAAAAAATGGATTCCCTATTTAATACAAGGTGTAAATGACTGGCAGGCATCTTTTGAAAAAGCTGGTTTTAAAAATGCGATTATAGCAAAATTGGCTCCGACCAAAGATGAAGACAGTACCTGGAGTCTTGATGATGCCCGTAATTCTGCAATAGTCTATAAACCTTCAGATATTCCTAATGCTAGTGGCCCAAGTATAGCTGATCCTCGTAGTGGAGAAATTATAGAGAGCCATATCAACTGGTATCATAATGTAATGGAACTGATACATGACTGGTATTTTGTTCAAACAGCGGCTGTAGATCAGGGAGCAAGAAAAATGGTTTACGATGATGAACTAATGGGTCAATTGATTCGTTTTGTTTCCTCTCACGAAGTAGGACATACGTTGGGATTACGCCATAACTATGGTTCAAGCTCTACTGTGCCGGTTGAAAACCTTAGAAATAAAAATTGGGTTGAAACCAATGGTCATACACCTTCCATTATGGATTATGCCCGTTTTAACTACGTAGCACAACCGGAAGATAATATTGGCCGCTCAGGTTTATTTCCCCGTATCGGCGATTATGATAACTGGGCTATAGAATGGGGCTATAAATTATTTCCTCAATACAAAGATGCAGAAGAGGAAAAAACCTCGTTGAATCAATGGGTAATAGAAAAATTAAAAGATAATCGTTTATGGTTTGGAAATGAAAGCAATCCTGATGACCCACGCAGTCAAAGTGAGCAGGTAGGTGATGATGCTATGAAGGGTAGTATGTATGGTATTAAGAACCTTCAGCGTATTGTTCCTAATCTTATACAATGGACGAAACAACCGAATGAAGATTATTCAGATCTTAATAAAATGTATGGGCAGGTTACTAGCCAGTTCTCGAGGTATCTTGGTCATGTGGCTAAATATATTGGGGGCATTATGGAAACACCTAAGAGTGTTGAACAGCAAGGAGCAGTGTATGAGATTGTGTCTAAGGCTAAACAAAAAGAAGCAGTTGATTTTTTAAACAAGCAACTTTTTGCTACTCCTTCATGGCTTATTCAGAAAGATTTATATGAAAGAACAGGTGCCAGTGGACTAACTATCATTGGAGGCATTCAGGACAATATGCTGAATCGGATATTAAGCAGCAGATCGCTTAATAAGTTAACAGAGGCCGAAGCTTCATTAGGATCTAATGCATATCAGATTACAGAATTATTTAGTGATTTAAAGAAGGGCATTATGACTGAATTACCAGCCAGAAAGCCGGTTGATATTTATCGTCGTAATCTTCAAAAATCATATGTAAATATTCTTTGTAAATTGGTTGATCCTCCAAAGCCAACCACTGTAACAAGTATCCCGGGCCTTACTATCACTAGTTCTTCAAGTGCTGACAAATCGGATGTGAGAAGTGTAGTAAGAGGGCATTTGGCTTCGCTTAAAAATGAAATTAATGCAGCGGCAGTTGGAACTCCTGATCTGATGACCAGGTATCACCTTCAGGATTTGGGGAAAAGAATAGATAATGCATTGAATGCGAAAGACTAAAATTTAATTTTATCTGAACATAATCAAGAAAAGGGCATCTAAAAGGATGCTCTTTTTCTTTTCTACCAGACTTTGCCTGTTCGTAATTCACCCTTATCTTTGCAATCCGAAAATCCAAGGCTTTGCCAAAGGGATTCGGTAGTTCTTAATCAGAACAGATTATCTGAAGAGGTTCGACAAAGGTCTCCCTGTGGAGAATGCCTCAAGGATGTAATATTAAATACTTGGTAAAATGCCTAAAGTAAAAACAAACTCCAGCGCCAAAAAACGCTTTAAAGTGACCGGTACTGGAAAGATCATGCATCAGAAAGCTTTCAAACGTCACATCCTGACGAAGAAATCCAAAAAACGTAAACGTAACATGAGACTCGACGGACAAGTTGCAAAATCACATGTTGATTTTGTAAAACGTTTGTTGAGACTGAAGTAAGAAGTCGGAAGTCAGATAATCCAACTTCTAAATTGCTTTTTTTAAATTTAAATAACTCTGTCAGTTCGTACTTCGTACCTCTGACCTCAAACTTAAAGATATGCCTCGTTCAAAAAATGCAGTAGCCTCCAAAGCCCGCCGCAAAAAAATATTAAAACAAGCCAAAGGTTTCTATGGCAAACGTAAGAATGTATTAACGGTTGCTAAAAACGTAGTAGAGAAAGGTATGACCTACATGTTTGTAGGCCGTAAGCTGAAGAAAAGAGAATACCGTTCATTATGGATTGCCCGTATCAATGCGGCTGTTCGTGCAGAAGGTATGACCTATTCTGAATTTATCAATAAGATTCAGAAAAAAGGAATTGAGTTAGATCGTAAAATATTGGCTGATCTGGCGATGAACAATCCTGAAACTTTCAAGAGCCTCGTTGATTCAGTAAAATAATTTCTGCAACAACTTATATAAAAATGTCCTGTAATTGCTACAGGACATTTTTTATTTATAAATATGTTGATTAATTCTGCGGTTATTTAGTCCTTTCCTAAAACAACGATCAGCGCATAGATTACTCCCGGAACAAAAAACAAAAGGGTAAGTACAAGGCTTATCCAGAATTTGTTATTAATTTCTCCCTGGTGAAGATAAACAGCCAATGGTGGAAGTAGTATGGCAAGAATCACAAGTAGCAAGGTATTAGTGCTTGGTTCACCATTTGCTTTTTTGGCGGCTTTAAATGCTTTGATCTCTTTTTTTACTTCCTTGATCTTTGCTTTCCTTTCATTTTTTGGCAGATTCCGGAAGGCATTAACGGCATCATTTACAGTAATTGAATCGGGGGTAGTACTGTTGGCAGTCCCAGGTACAATAACAGTAGCTGTAGCCTGATGCGTAGAAATGGTCAAAATTAATGCGGGTAATAAAAAGTAAATAAGTTTTCTCATAATGAATGTATTTTGTTGTTATTGTAAAATTAAAACTGTCAGGAAGCAAAAATAGCCCCTTTTATGAGGAGCTATTTAATATCTTATCAACAAAAACGATTAATTACATTAAGTCCATCGCCTTTACGAAAGCGGTAGTTTGAAAAGGAAGTATCAACGTAAGCCACTCCCAATGTGTGATAATAGCAAATATCAGTGCTGCTGTTGATAGAAAAAATATCAACCACCAGATACCTTTATGACTTTTTGCTTGTTCCATGCTATTAATTTTGCACAAAAATAAGGTGGAAAGCTTAAATCAAGAAATGCGATTTATATTTTCCTTTTTTTTATGGCCAAAGGAATGGCGATTAATGCCGCTGAGATTGCCAGCAGCCATTTAATTGCTACCACCCAATGGAAGAATGTAAATTCATTTCCAATAACAGGAGTATTCAGCCAGTTTAATAAATAAATATTCTCGGTAATATCGCATCCAAAAGCTATTACCTGTAGTAAAGCTGCTGACAATAATAATCTTTGTAGAAATTTATTCCTTCTTTTTTCTCTAGCCATCATACACAATGCTGCGATACCGGGATAAACACCTGCCATAAATACAAAGTCGAAAGCCAAATGATAACCTACAACAGATTGTACAGCAGGTGTTATTCCAGAAAAAATTTCAATGATCTTTTCTTTCGGATAAGTTATTTCAAGACCGATAATGGTAAAGAGCTTCCCATGATACAAAAAATCCGGCTCTATCCATTTCATACAAAAGGCAGACCCGATGAAAATTCCAAGGCATATCAGAAAAAGAGTCTTCCAATGTTTGTAATTAAGTATCATTGCATGGCTGGTTTATTATTAGCAAGTTTAGGTAAATAATGGATAATTATGGTCAGTTTTTTTACTTTCGTGGAAAGTTGTTGGCTGGATCAGGTATTCATTTAAAAGAATTAAAATTACAATGACGATACATTTTTATTTACGATTTCATACACAATATGGCGAAAGCTTATTTATTTCAGGTGATGCTGAAGAATTAGGGGATAATGACCCGACAAAAGCTTTGCCGCTTGAATACCTGAACAGTGAATTTTGGACAGGAATTATTAATGT
The DNA here is from genome assembly GCA_038257235.1 of Chitinophagales bacterium. Lineage (GTDB taxonomy): Bacteria > Bacteroidota > Bacteroidia > Chitinophagales > Chitinophagaceae > JJ008. Next base: position 8,605 of record JBBSJN010000057.1, on the reverse strand, counting down.
TAAAAAGAAGGAATTCAATAAAGCGTCCAGCTATAAATATATTTTGCTACGAGAGGATGGCAGTCGATTGATAGAATCTTGTAATGACAGGCAAATAGATTTTTTTAAAAAAGAAACAGAGAACATTCATCTGGTTGATACATGGAACTATGCAGGCGAATTTGAGAATGCTTTTTATGCAACACCGTTTAAGAATGTTTTGTTGAATAGCAAAATTCCTACATCAAAAAAGCAGGATGATAAAATATTTTCACATGTCTTCAAAGTAAAGGCTCCGCTTCTGAAAAAGAATGAAGTAGTTTGCCTGATTGGATCAGATGACAAATTATCTGATTGGTCAACAAACAAGCCGGTTTTGCTTTCAAAAAAGGAAGATTGGTGGATAATTAAACTTAAACTTTCTGACGCTACTTTTCCAATCGCTTACAAGTATGGCATCTTTGATATTAAAGAAAAATCATTTGTTGATTTAGAGGCTGGCAATAACCGGCTTTTATACAGTGATGCGGAAAAAAAGAAAGTTACAATAGTTCATGACGGTTTTGTTCATTTCCCCAATAACACATGGAAAGGAGCAGGTGTTGCTATACCGGTTTTTAGTTTACGGAGTAATAACAGCTTTGGCGTTGGAGAGTTTGCTGATATACAATTGCTTGTTGACTGGTCTGTAAAATCAGGGTTGAAGCTCATACAACTGCTTCCGGTTAATGATACAATAACAGATAATAGCTGGAAGGACTCTTATCCTTACTCTGCAATATCTGCCTTTGCATTACATCCGCTATATATCAATGTAAAAAAAGTGGCCGGGAAAGAATTTACCCGACATCTACTCCCTCTTAAAACGAAACAAAAACAATTGAATGAGCTTGAAGTAGTGGATTATGAGGAAGTGTTGACGTTTAAACTTTCTGTCTTAAGAGAACTTTATCTTGTGATGGGTGAAGACTGTTTGGCATCCGAAGACTTCACCATTTTTTTTGAAGCAAATAAACAATGGCTTGAAACCTATGCAGCCTTTAGTTATTTAAGAGATAAGCATGGTACTGCAGAGTTTTCCAAATGGAAAACGAATGCAGTATATAAGCAATCAGCAATAGCAAGGTTGTTATCACCAAAATCTGTTGCCAGTAATGAAATCAGGTTTTATTATTTTATTCAGTTTCATCTTCACCTTCAATTAAAAGAGGCAACTGAATATGCTCACAAAAGAGGAGTTGTAGTAAAAGGAGATATTCCAATTGGAATATCAAGAAACAGTTGCGATGCATGGGAGTCTCCCGAAATGTATAACATGGAATGGCAGGCCGGAGCACCACCGGATGATTTTACGGCTGTCGGACAAAACTGGGGCTTTCCTACATACAACTGGAAAAAAATGCAGCAAGATGGATTCTCCTGGTGGCATCGTCGCTTTGCGCAAATGAATAATTACTTTGATTCTTTTCGTATAGATCATATACTTGGTTTTTTCAGAATATGGAGTATTCCTGTTGATGCGGTGCAAGGAATCTTAGGTCGCTTTGTTCCTTGTGTTCCTGTTCACATAAATGAGTTTGGAGAAAAAGGGATCTGGTTCGATTACCAGCGTTATTGCCGGCCATATATAACCGATGGAATCCTTAATGATGTATTTGGAGAAAATGCAGAAAAGGTAAAGGCGGATTTCCTAATCGAAAATGAATTTGATTGTTATGATCTGGCTCCCGCATTTGAAACACAGCGACAAGTACAGGAATATTTTAGCAATATTGAATTGAGGGAAGAGAATGAAAAATTGAAATTAGGATTATTCGGCCTGATTTCAAATGTGATCTTGTTTGAAGAAGAAGACGCTAATGGTAGGAAGTTTCATTTCCGTATTGCGATGGATAAAACATCTTCGTTTGAGAACCTGATGCCTCCTGTAAGAGATAAGTTAAAAGAGCTATACATAAACTATTTTTATCACCGGCAAGATGAATGTTGGAGAAAAGAAGCAATAACCAAGTTGCCCCATTTAAAAGCAGCTACCAATATGTTAGTTTGTGGAGAGGATCTTGGAATGGTGCCTGCTTGTGTTCCCGATGTGATGGCACAACTGGGTATTCTTAGTCTGGAGATTCAACGGATGCCCAAAAAATCTGACAAAGAATTTTTCCATCCAAATGATGCACCATACTTATCTGTAATTACACCATCCACACATGATATGAGTACGGTGAGAGCCTGGTGGCTGGAAGATGCAAAACGTACACAACGATTTTATAACGACGAAATGGGGCAGTGGGGCACTGCACCACAGCAATGTGAAGCATGGATCTGCAGGGCAATAGTAATGCAGCATTTATATTCTCCTGCCATGTGGAGCATCTTTCAATTGCAGGACTTATTGGGTATGAGTGAAAAATTAAGAAGAGAAAATCCGCAGGATGAAAGAATTAATAATCCGGCTAATCCGAACCATTACTGGCAATACCGGATGCATATTTCGTTGGAAGACCTGATAAAAGAAAAAGAATTTAATGATGAATTGAAAGATTATGTAAATAACAGCGGCCGTTGAAAATTCAAAAAGTCCAATCGTATAACTTTACAGCAAATATTCTTAATCGTAGTATATCATGAAAGTTCATTACTGGCAACATAATCTGAAATTCAAACATCCATTTACGATCTCTAAAGGGACAAAAACACATCAACCAACTTTGATTGTAGCGTTGGAGCATTTTGGAATACGAGGTTATGGCGAAGCATCTGCTATTGCTTACTATAAAATTCCGGTGGAAAAAATGATCGAAGACCTGGAACAGAAAAAGCAATTTATCGAAAAGTTTGCCTTCACCGATCCTGAACGATATTGGCATTATTTGCATCATTTACTACCCAATAATAACTTTTTAGTTTGTGCCTTGGATATAGCTGCCTGGGATCTGTATGGAAAAATGAAAGGGAAGAAATTGTATGATTTATGGAAAGGTGATATTTCAAAAAATCCAATTTGTGATTATACAATAGGTATTGATACAGTTGAAAAAATGGTGGAGAAAATGAAGGAAAAGCCTTGGCCGATTTATAAGATCAAAGTGGGAACGGCAGATGATATTGCCATTGTAAAAGCGTTACGGGAAAACACCGATGCAGTGTTGCGGGTAGATGCCAATGCCGCCTGGGATGTAGAAACAGCCGTAAAATTAATTCCGGAGTTAGATAAACTTGGTGTAGAGCTGGTGGAACAACCTTTGGCAAAAGATGATTGGGAAGGAATGAAAATATTGTATAAAGAATCTACATTACCGTTATATGCAGATGAATCTTGTGTAATTGAAAGCGATGTTGAAAGATGTCACAATCATTTTCATGGCATTAATATTAAACTGACAAAATGCAGTGGCATAACACCTGCCCGCAGAATGATTGATAAAGCCAAAGAGCTGGGCATGAAGGTGATGGTTGGATGTATGAATGAATCAACTGTTGGTTCATCTGCCATTGCACATTTATTACCGTTTATTGATCATGTGGATATGGATGGCCCATTATTATTAGAAGAAGATCTGGCAACAGGCATCAATTATGATTATGGAAAGATCAGCTATTCAGATACACCTGGTTTAGGAATAAATTATACCGGAGTTTTTAGTAAATAGGTTTTCACTTCTCTGTAAATTATTAGAACTTTTACTCTTGCAAGGTGTTGTACCTTTGAAACATCTATTCGAATATTATGGCTTGGAAAAATCAGCAACAATTTATAGACGCATTAGAAAAAGCCGGAGAATTGATCCGTATAAAGTCTTACGTTGACCCCAAACTGGAAATAGCGGAGATAACAGACCGTATCAGCAAATCAGGCAATGGTGGTAAAGCCTTACTTTTTGAAAATACTGGTTATGATTTTCCGGTATTAATGAATGCTTACGGCAGTGATAAGAGGATGTGCATGGCATTGGGTGTAGATCATCTTGATGATGTGGCGAAAGAAATTGAAAATCTTTTTAAGTTATTGGCTTCGCCAAAAGAAGGAATACTTGATAAACTAAAACTGCTACCCAAACTTGGACAGTTTGCAAGCTGGATGCCCAAAGTAAAAAGCGGAAAAGGAGAGTGCCAGGAAGTGGTGATGACAAACCCAGACATTACAAAATTACCAGTGATTACCTGCTGGCCCAAAGATGGCGGCCCGTTTGTAACGTTACCAATTATACATACAAAAGACCCGAATAATAATGCAAGAAATGTTGGGATGTACCGGATGCAGGTTTTTGGTCCAACACTTACCGGTATGCATTGGCATAAACATAAAGTGAGTGCCAAACATTTTGCTGAATATAAAAAACTCAATAAACGAATGCCCGTTGCGGTTGCATTGGGCGGCGATCCGGCTTATGCTTATTCAGCCACTGCACCACTCCCGGAAAATGTGGATGAATATATGTTGGCAGGTTTTTTACGAAAGAAGAAAGTAGAGTTGGTCAAATGTATTTCGCAACCCGATGTAGAAGTTCCGGCTGATGCAGATTTTATAATTGAAGGTTATGTTGACCCGAACGATGAATTGATATGGGAAGGGCCTTTTGGTGATCATACCGGTTATTATTCATTGCCCGATTGGTACCCAAGATTTCATATAACTGCTATCACTCACAAAAAAAATGCAGTTTATCCTGCAACAATTGTAGGTATTCCGCCACAGGAAGATGCATGGCTGGGCAAAGCCACAGAAAGAATTTTTCTTGCCCCTATAAAAATGACAATGGTGCCGGAGATTTTGGACATGGATATGCCGATAGAAGGAGTGTTTCATAATCTTGTTATTACCAAAATCAAAAAGGATTATGCGGGTCAGGGACAAAAAGTAATGAATGCCATGTGGGGTGCAGGTCAGATGATGTTTAATAAAATATTGGTGATGGCAGATGAAGGAGTGGTTATTCAGGATTATGATTCGCTGGCAAAATATGTTTTTAAGAATTTGAATCCCGCCACTGATATTTTCTTTTCTACCGGGCCGATGGATGTGCTGGACCATAGTTGCAGCAAAATGGGTTTTGGCGGAAAGATGTGCATTGACGGAACTGCAAAATTTGAAGAAGAATTAAGTGATAACTATTTATCGGATGCTACAAAAGCGAATCCAGTTTCAATTGAAACAGCACTCAAATCATTTACTGAAATAAAGATTGTCAATACTTCTTTAGTAAAGAAAGATATTCCATGCCTGATTCTTTCTGTAGAAAAAAACAGAAAAGATCATTTAAAAGAACTGCATCAACAGATTTGTTCACAAAAAGAAATGGAAGGAATAAAAATGATCTTGTATGTGGAGCATACAGTAGATGCAGATGATTTACCAACTGCGTTGTGGCGGTTTTGTAATAACCTAGATCCTAAAAGAGATTTTCATTTGTATGAGAATTCCTCCAGGAATAATCCCGATAAAATATTTGCCTGTATGGGTTTTGACGGAACCAGAAAGACAAAGGAGTTTGACAATTTCCATCGGGACTGGCCTAATATAATTGTGGCTGACGATGAAACGATAAAAGCAGTAGACCAAAAATGGAATGAATTAGGATTAGGTGACTTTATTACATCGCCTTCACTTAAATTTAAGGATCAGATGTATGGCGAGGAAGCTATTGTAAGTCAGAAGTAATTTAAAATATAGTCCCGGTTTCTCATGTTAATTGAAAAAGAAAAAAATAGCGATTGTTCACCATTACAGGTTGCGGGAATTAATATGCTGATGACTGGCGGTGGGGCACCTGGGGCCGCAGGAATTATCAAATGCCTGCGGGAAGAAAAATTGTTTAATATTTTTGTTGCGGATGCAAATGCAGATGTTATTGGTAAACATTTAGGAGATCATTTTGAGCGAATACCTATAGCAGATAATCCTGATTTTGTTGACAAACTACTTTCCATCTGTAAGCAAAATAATATTCAAATAGTCCTGCCCTTAGTTACAAAAGAATTAATTCCACTTTCTTCCAGGCTAAATGAATTTGAAGCTATTGGTACTAAAGTTTTGATTTCACCGCAATCATCATTGGAAATTGCAAATAATAAGAGCAGAATGTATGAGTTTTTGCAATGGCGGGGAATTGCAGTACCTTCTTTCAGTATTGTAGAAACTATAGAACAGTTTAAAGAAGCCGTGACCGGATTGGGCTATCCTGAAAAACAGGTTTGTTTTAAACCTTCAGTTTCCAATGGCAGTCGTGGATTTAGAATCATTGCAGAAGACATAAATGAACTTGATCTGCTTTTTAATCATAAACCTGCTGCAACATTTATCAGATATAAAAATGCGATAGAGATTTTATCCTTTGGAGCTTTTCCGGAATTATTGGTGTCTGAATATTTGCCTGGTGAAGAATACTCGGTTGATTGTCTGACAAATCATGGCGAATCTGTTTTGATTGTTCCAAGACTAAGAAAGAAAATGATAAATGGAATAAGTGTGGAAGGGGAAATCGTAGAAGATAAAAACATCATTAGCTATTGCCGGCAAATTAATAAAGAATTGAAACTGCACGGTAATATTGGGATACAAGTAAAAAAAGCTGAGTCAGGTGAATTTCTGATACTGGAAATTAATCCAAGAGTGCAAGGAACCATTTCTGCGGCTCTCGGTGCAGGTATTAATCTTCCAGTGTTGGCAGTTAAACAGGAACTCGGTTTGCCAATATCTGCCGATGATTTAAAGGTGAAATGGGGAACAAAGTTCTCCCGCCATTGGAACGAAATATTTTATTAAGCTTAAAACTGACACAAAGGCATTGTTTAAGTTTGGTTGGATTTTTGAAATATACTTGGTTCGTACTATTGCTTTTATGACCTGCAAATCTTCCTTTTAAAAAATACAGATGAAAAAATTAAGTGCCGGATTGATAGTTAGCCTTGTTGCAATGGCCTCCCTTGCCCAAAGTGGAACGGGAAATAATACATTGTTGTGGAAGATTAGTGGTAACGGGTTGGAAACTCCGTCGTACCTGTTTGGAACAATTCATATGCTTTGTGCTGAAGACGCAGTATTAAGTAAGAATATGAAAAAGATTATAAAAGATTGTGATGAAGTTTATTTAGAAGTAGACATGGATAATCTTTTTGAAATGATAGGAGCGATGGCCAAAATGAAGATGAGAGGAGATACAACTTTAAAAGACCTGCTTTCATTGGAAGAGTATGAAAAAGTGAAAGCCTACTTTGAGGCCAAGGGTTCCATGCTTCCATTTTCCATGCTGGAAACTTACAAGCCAATGCTTGCCGCTTCTACACTTCAGGAAGGTTCTATGCCTTGTGATAACACTGCCATGATGGAACAAGTGATTATGGAAGAAGCTAAAATTTATAAAAAGAAAATAAGGGGAATGGAAACTATGTCGTATCAGGCAGGTGTGTTAGATAGTATTCCGTACAAATTGCAGGCACAACAATTGCTCAGCTATATTGAGTCAGCCGGAAAAGACAGCAAAGAGGATAAGCAAATGGAAGAAATGTTCAAAGCTTATAATAACCAGGATCTGCAAAAACTGGAAGAGCTGATGGTGGAAACAGATGCTGGTATGGCGGGCTTCACAGATATTTTATTATACCACAGAAACCAAAACTGGGTAAAAAAACTTAAAACCTTATTACCTGAAAAATCAATATTGGTTGCTGTTGGCGCAGGACATTTGCCCGGTGAAAAGGGTGTAATTAATCTTTTGAGAAAAGAAGGGTACAAGGTAACACCGGTTGAAAACAAGACCAATGTTTACCGTGAGATATGATCATCCGGCCTCGCTGAAATTTTTCCTTCTAAAAATCACCAAACTTATACTTTTGTACAGTTAATTAATTATTGGCTTAACCCATTTATGCTGAAATGACAAATTCCTACCACGACCTTGTAAAGCAAACATTTACTTTTCCACAGGAAGGCATTGAAATTAAAGATGGTAATCTTTATTTTAATGATATTGACCTGAAGGCGATTATCGCTAAATATGGAACACCTTTAAAGATGTCCTATCTGCCAAAGATTGGTATGCAGATCAGAAAGGCGAAACAAATGTTTGCATCTGCTTTTAAAAAACATAAGTATGAGGGCAAGTATTTCTATTGTTATTGCACCAAGAGTTCTCACTTCAGTTTTGTAGTAGAAGAAGCTTTGAAAAGCGAAATACATTTAGAAACTTCTTATGCCTACGATATTGAGATTATTAAAAAGCTGTACTCAAAAAAGAAAATCACAAAAGATATTCATATTATCTGCAATGGGTTTAAGCAAAAAAGTTATACAAGAAGAATTGCCAATCTATTGAATACAGGTTTTCAGAATGTGATTCCCATTCTTGATAATAAAGATGAGTTGAAGGATTATGCCACATCCGTAAAAGTTCCTTTTAAATTAGGTATTAGAGTAGCTGCTGAAGAAGAACCAAATTTTCCTTTTTATACTTCAAGGTTGGGAATGCGGGCAAAGGATATTCTGGAATTTTATGTAGACAGAATAGAAGGGTATGAAAGTAAGTTCCAGCTAAAAATGCTGCATATCTTTTTGAACAAAGGAATCAAAGATGATATTTACTATTGGAGTGAATTGAATAAAGTAATCAATCTGTATTGCCAGTTAAAG
>JBBSJN010000056.1:0-14648 GCA_038257235.1 Chitinophagales bacterium | reverse complement strand
GCTTACTCTTTTCTACAGGTTTTCAGCTTCCCCTGTTCCGGGTTCGCAATGCGCATTGTAAAAGCGGTAAAGAATAATAGCAAGATATAAGTTGCAAATACAGAAGTCAAGGTGATTGCTACGGTTATTCATCCGTAGTACTACTGTTTTTTCCGTACAAGTTTAAATCTCTTCGATAATCCTGAAGCGATGCGACAAGGGAGCCTCTGCTTCAGAACACCTCTTAGATAATAAATGGATGGTGCATAGATGATGCATGGATAGTGCATGAAGCCAGAATGAATAAATTAAACTCTCTTTTAGATTACAAGAAGTCTGATACTAGGCAACTGAGCTATCCGTAATACGGACTAATCATCCAATAAACAATCACCCCCGTTACCGCCACATAAAACCAGATAGGCCAGGTAATGCGAACCAGTTTTTTATGCTTTTCATATTCGCCGGTCAATCCACGATAAGCGGAGAAAAGAATAAAGGGAAGTATGATGCCTGCTAATGGAATATGTGTTCCCAAAATAATATAATAGAACATGCGGCTATTGCCCACCGCCGCCTTTTCAGCTTCAGAAACTATGCCGTCAAGATTGGTATCACCAAACCTTGTTTCACCGGTAAACAAATGATGGCAGATATAACTCATTAAAAAAAGTATTGACAGCAACATGGCCGTCATCATAATGTTCTTATGCAGTTTATAGTTCTTTGCTTTAACTGCAATCAGTGCTATAACCAACAGAAAAGCCACTATCGAATTGATCAATGCATTGGCTTTGGCAAACAGGTGCTCATCAAATCCCAGGTCAACATTCACTTTCACACGGCTCAGTAATAAAATAGCAGCAAAAACGATAAAAGAAAAAAGAAAGATCAGCATTTTTGCTTTCTTATCATTCTTAGTTAAAACAGGTTCAAGCATCAGTTATGATTTTTTTCTGAAAAAGTAAAACAGCAGGCCAACTCCCAATATGGCACATAGAAATGCAACAGCCATTATCTCCAATTTCCCATCAAAAAAGCTTTTTGATTTAGGATCCTTTTCCATGGTAAGCAGCACAAGATCTCTCGATAATTGTGGTAATGATTCCGTAGTATCCAGCCCATGATAATATCCCCGCACATATCGATTGGTGTCTATCAATACGAAATGATCGGTATGAATAAAGTTAGTGTCCACTCCCATACCATCTTCTGCCGGCACCTTCAGTTCATTGATGATGTAATCATAGATGGCTTTCTTTTCGCCGGTAAGCAACCACCACTGCTCCGGATTCACCTGGAAACGATCGGCCCAGTATTTCAATCGTTCTACTGAATCTCGTTCCGGGTCTATACTGAAAGAAATAAAATGCACCTGCTTATTGGTTCTGTCGCCAACCCGCTGCCCGTTATGGATAGATTCTGCAAGCCGCTTCATATTAGTCGTAAGCCGGGGGCAAATGGTAGGACAATGTGTAAAGAAGAAATCAGCAATAATAATTTTCCCTTTCAAACTGTCGAGTGTTACTATTTTCCCTTCTTGATTAGTTAATGAAAAATCAGGGAGCCGGTGCCACACAGTATCTGTTACCCGTTTGCCATTTTTAATAACGGTAACAACTGAATCGGGCAAATAATGCTTTGGCATATGCACTGCTGTCTCACTTTTATTCTTTACAATAAAGTAAGCAACCAATGGCAGTAGCAAGGCCAGCAGTACTGCATATAAAGCTTTTTTGTTCACAAAATTTACTTTATCAACCCCTTCGATAAAACAGTAAGTCTTTTTTATCGGAGTCTGTCTCTCCCCTCGCTGTAGGTGAGGGGAGGCAGGAGGGGTGAGGTTTGAAATTAAAAACCATTAAACCGCTTCCTTGTTCACGGCCAGCTGATTTAATGGTCTTGGTTTATTAAAATAGTTGAAAGTAATTATTCCTTTCCACTTTCATGTTCCGCAGGAGCTTCAGTTTGTTGATGCTTTGCCGGTGTGGTTGTTTCCTGAAAGTGTTTATCGTACGTATTACGAAGGTTCTTATAAGAATTCCCTTCATAAATAAAAGCAATGATAAACCATACAAACAATAACAATGGAACTACTATCGTCATGATCATATTTCTGATCTCATCACCCAGGTGCATAAATACAGCAACAATATAATAGGCTTTGGCTAATGTCAGAATACAAACTACTCCTTTAAACATCAATACCAATAAAGCACTTGGATTGTCGCCTTTATGAATAGTATAGATAGATAATCCAATAATCAGTTCAATGATAGTGATAACAGATAAGAGAATGGTCGTTTTACGTACCTTCTTTTTAAATGCTGCGTCATCTTGGTGTTCATGATGAACCGTTACTTCTTCAAATGCCGGATGTTCCATAATCAGTTAAATTAAAACCCCAAACCCCCGTCCGACCGAATCGTCCGGGCGGGTCTAAAGGGGCTTTAGCTTCATTAAAGGAAAAATTTCCTTCTTATGAAACGGGGAATGTTTTCAAATATTTTTTTTACTATAAGAACTAATAAATCCCTGTAGAACAATTCTGACCTAAGTTCCCTTAGGGACAGGGTTTTATATCAGATAAAAACACAAGAATACAAATACCCATACCAGATCTACAAAGTGCCAGTACAATCCAGCTTTCTCAATCATCAGGTAATGACCTCTGTTTTTAAACACATCTTTCTGCGTCATGATCAGCATAATGATATTGATAACAACACCAGAGAATACGTGGAATCCATGAAACCCTGTTATACCATAAAAATATCCCCCAAAAGCAATGGGTCCTTTTTCTCTCACATGCATTTCTGCAAGATCCACCATTCCTCTTAATTGTGTATCAGTCATTGCTGCCAACTCTCCGGTAGAATGAGAAGCATCATGGCTATGTACTAATTGTACCAATGTTTCATGCGATGTATTATTCAATGCCGCTGTTAAGGCTGCATTATCATGTACAAGATTTCCCCATGGATTGCCACCCATCGTCTGGCCAATCATTTCAATATGTCCATCAGCCAAAACTGCATGCTCACCGGTAATAAGGTGATGCCACTCCCATGCCTGGCAACCTAAGAATGCTAATCCACCAATGATTGTCCATAACATCCATTTTATCACACCGGCTTTGTCTCCTTTATGTCCGGCATGCACAGCCAACACCATTGTTACAGAACTGATGATCAAAATAAATGTCATCACACTTACAAACGCCAATGGTAAGTTAGCATGACCTGCTCCGGGAAATGCATTGAACACTACGTTGGGATCAGGCCAGAAATTCTGACTAAAGCGAATAGAGCCGTATGATATAAGAAATGCGCCAAAGGTGAAAGCATCACTCATCAGAAAATACCACATCATCACTTTACCATACTCCAGGTTGAAAGGGCTTTTGCCTCCGCTCCACCATTTGGTCTGATGTGTTGTCGTTGTTGCAGACATAGTAATAAATTTGCCCCCATCCCCTAAAGGGGGGTTTGAAAATCCGTGCAATTATCAAATAATATCTCTTCGGGATGAGATACATAAAGAATTAACCGATAACTAAAAAGAACACTAATAAATAAATCCAAAGCAAATCCACAAAATGCCAATATACAGCTGCTACTTCTACAGGTATCGAACTATATAGTTTTGTTTTGCCAACAAATGCTTTAATAAACATCACTAACAAAGTAATGATACCACCGATCACATGCAAAGCATGCAATCCGAATATTACATATAAGAACTGACCTGCGCCAGATCCCTTTAATGTAATCTGCTGAGCCCATAATTCCTGAAATCCAAACCACTGAAAAAGCACAAATACAACTCCCAGTATTAAAGTAATACCAATCAGCGACCGGTACTTATTCATTTCCCTTTGCTTAAAAGAACGTAAAGCCATCTGCAATGTCAGGCTGCTCAAAATAATAACAGCCGTTGAAATCCAGAATGCTTTTGGCAGCTCTACCGTTATCCAGTTTGTCTGATTGCTTTTTACAATAAAAGCACTTGTCAAACCGGCAAACATCATAATGATACTGCCTATTGCTACCCACATCGTAAACTTGTGTGGATGCATTTTTTGTTTTTGTTGTGTACTCACAATATCCATCTCTCTTTTTTTAAACTTTACTTAATAGCAATGCCAGCATCACCACCGGCAAATACATATAACTTCCAAACATCACTTGCCTTGCTGAAGGCACATCCATTTTCCTGTACAATGTCAAACATCTTCCTATCATAAATAAATTAGCTAATCCTATTAATGACAAACTAATTATTCCATTTACTCCTTCATAGCTGCACATTCCAATAAAAAACGGCGCCAGTGTAACCGGAATCAGCAACAACGAATACAAAATAGTTTGCAACGCTGTAAACTTGGTTGGTCCTTTATCTGCCGGCAACAACTTAAATCCTGCTGTTGAGTAATCTTTGTGCGCCACCCATGCAATCGCCCAAAAATGAGGAAACTGCCAAAAGAATTGAAACGCAAACAACACCCAACCGCCTGTTCCAAGATATCCATCACCTGCTGCCCAACCAATCAAACAAGGTAAAGCACCCGGCACTGCACCTACTAACACTGCTATTGAATTTACTTTCTTCAATGGCGTATAAATAAATGCATAGAGGAACAAACTAAAAGCTGCTAAACCTGCCGCCAGCCAGTTGAAATAACTCCCCAAAATAAAAACTCCCGCCGCTCCGGTAATAATGGCAAAAGCCCATCCTTCCGTTTCACTCATACGACCAGAAGCTACCGGTCTTTTTGCCGTCCGCTTCATCATCGCATCAGTATCTTTTTCAACTACCTGGTTAATGGCATTCGCACTGCCTGTTACCAGCATCCCACCTGCAAAGAGCAAGAATATCATCGTCCAGCGGTTCATCACATATTGTTCCGAACCCTGCGTCAGCAAGAAACTGATTACACTGCTGAACACTACCATGATACTCAGCGAAAGCTTCATCAACTGTAAATAATCTTTAACCTTCTTCATCTCGCTTCCGCTTATAATATATTAAGAACCTAAAATTTTATGCCTGCTTGCCGAAACAAAGTGAAGGCTTGGTTCCCAACTTCTGTACTACTATCATCTTCTGTTGCGTCGCACTCTTGTACTGTATCACTTCTATTCATCAAAATATGTCACCCCTACAGGGTTCAAATACATTCGTCGTTTTCATTTCTCCGGGTTGAAACCCGGAGCTACCAACATATCGTCCCTACGGGACTATCTGTTTTACTATTCATCATCCCTTGTAAGAGCTACCAACATTTCACCTCCCGAAAATCGGGACAGGCTCAACGGGGCTAACCAAACTATTATTACTTAAAAGAACTAATCAAACCTGAAAGCATTTTTCACCTAAGTCTCCCCTTTAGGGGGACAGGGGGCTTAATGCTTACTTTCCCCCTCACCAATCGGCTCCGTCTGCGGAATAAACTCTCTTCCGTCTTTTGCATAATCATATGCCCAGCGGTGTACTTCAGGAATTTCTCCTTCCCAGTTACCATGACCCGGACGTAATGGAGTAGTCCACTCCAATGTATTGGCACCCCAAGGATTCTTATCTCTCACTTTCCTTCCCTTAAATATTGAATAAAGGAAATTGAAAACAAACATTAACTGTACTGCGAAAACTATGATAGAAACGATGGTGATCATTTTATCCAGCTCTGGGAAATCATTAAATGACACCCAACCTCTTTTATCTAAATAACGACGTGGAATACCAGCAAGACCTTGGTAATGCATCGGCCAGAAAATTAGATATGAACCGATCATTGTTACCCAGAAATGGATATATCCCAGTGTATTGTTTAAATAACGGCCAAACATTTTAGGGAACCAATGATAAATACCGGCGAACATGCCAAACATAGATGCCACACCCATTACAATATGGAAGTGAGCTACTACAAACATTGTATCATGCAAGTGAATATCGATAGTTGAGTTACCCAAGAAGATACCTGTTAAACCACCAGATATGAATAAGCTCACAAAGCCTATGGCAAACAAAGTGGCTGGGGTAAACCGGATATTGCCTCGCCACAAGGTGGTGAGCCAGTTAAATACTTTAATGGCCGACGGCACCGCAATCAATAAGGTAAGCAGTACGAATATTGAACCAAGGAAAGGATTTAATCCGGTTACAAACATATGGTGTGCCCACACCAGGAAGGCAAGAATAGTAATGGCGAATAAAGAGCCCAACATGGCCATATAACCGAAAATAGGTTTTCGGCTGTTGACGGAGAGTATTTCCGACACCATGCCCATGGCCGGCAACAGAATGATATACACTTCCGGATGCCCAAGGAACCAGAACAAGTGCTGGAAGAGAATTGCACTACCTCCCTCGTTTGGTAATATTTCACCGTTCACCACTATATCACTCAGGAAGAAGCTTGTCCCCAGGTTTCTGTCAAATAATAAAAGAATGGCGCCTGATAATAATACAGGGAAAGAAAGTACACCCAACACAGCTGTAAAGAAAAGAGCCCATATCGTCAAAGGCAACCTTGTCATGCTCATTCCTTTTGTCCGCATGTTTAATATCGTAGTGATATAATTAATACCTCCTAAAAGAGAAGAAACGATAAACATGGCCATACTCACCAGCCAGAAATCCATTCCCCGAATCGAACCGGAGGAGGCTTGGCCTAAAGCACTCAGGGGAGGATAGATTGTCCAACCACCGGATGCAGGACCTGTAGAAATAAATAATGACGCCAACATAATTATACTGGCTAAAAAGAAGAACCAATATGAAAGCATATTTAAGAAAGGAGAAGCCATATCTCTTGCTCCCACTTGTAATGGAATCAGAAAGTTTGCAAATGTTCCGCTCAATCCGGCTGTCAATACAAAGAACACCAGCACCGTTCCGTGCATGGTAATTAATGCATAATAAAATTCAGGCTGAATCTGTCCACCTTTTGCCCAGTTACCAAAAAACGTTTCCAATATCGGGAACGATTGTTCAGGATAACCTAATTGTAAACGGAATAAAACGGAGAATAATCCACCAATGATGGCCCAGATAATTCCTGTAATCAAAAATTGCTTGGCAATCGTTTTATGATCCTGACTGAAAATATATTTTGAAACAAACGACTGATGGTGATGACCATGACCATCATGATGCACCGCATGTGCAGTGGCTACTCCCGAATGTACATTCATTGCTTCGCTCATACTCTTTATTTTTACCTCATTTCCGCCAACCAGCGGAAGGTTTCAAAAAATCATTTCATTTAAATATCGCTTGGGTATGGCAACATTTATTATTTTATAATTGCAGCTACCGGTTGAACCGATGCTGTATCTTTTTTAACTGACGGATCAAATTGCGGATTGGCAACCAGGTACTGTGGTTTCTTACCAGCCAGCCATGCATCAAATTCTTCCTGCGTCTCTACTACTATTACACCTCTCATACTCCAGTGACCCTGTCCGCACATCTGGTCGCAGGAAATCTCATACGTAAAGTTGGGCTTGCCAGTCTTTTCAGCCATTTGCTTTGTTGTGTACTTTGGCGTAAACCACATTGTTGTAGGTGTACCCGGCACAGCATCCATCTTCATTCTGAAATGTGCTAGTCCCACATCATGAATTACATCTTTTGCTCCTATTACTAATTTTACCGGTTTGTTGACTACCAAATGCATCTCCTGTTCCATGAATATATCATCATGGTTAGCCGGATCTTCCCAAATTTGTCCGACAGGGTTATTGTTGGCAGGGTCTACTTTCTTAAAATACTTCTTTCCTAAAATGCCATCTTTTCCCGGATAACGAAACTCCCAGCCAAATTGTTTACCTACTACTTCCACCTGCATTGCATCTTTTGGTGCATCTCCTGTAATCTTAAACCAATAGAACAAGCCAAAACCTACTAATACTGTCAATGCAATGGCGGGGATAACTGTCCAGATCAACTCCAGTTTGTTATTATGCGGATAGAAAAATGCTTTTCTTTTATCTGACTCCTGGTATTTGAAAGAAAACCAGAATAAAGCAACCTGGGTAACAACAAATACAATACCTGTTAAAGCAATAGTGATATAAAGCATCCTGTCGATCAATACACCATGATCAGAAGCCGCTTCACCTAATATTCTTCCTTTATAAGTTTCATTGCAATAATAAACACCAATCATTCCAATGATCAGAAACGCCAATAGCATAAAAGCATTGACTTTATTCGTTTGTTTTCTTACTTTTTCTTCTCCACGTAAAATAGCTACGTATTCACTGGCCTTAGCAATCTGAAAGGTGATCAGAAAGCCAAGTGCTAAAATAGCAATGATGAAAAATGTTTGCATAATCTATCTTCGATTAAAAAATTCCAAATAAAAAAATTCCAACAACCTCAAGTTCATATTTTCATGTGTCAGTCGCTCTTCGAGACGACAGACACCAACATCTAAGTGTGATGAATCACACTTTCTTTAATAAACGGATGGTTCTTTGCTAATAACGGTGCTTTGCTTAAAGCTCTGCCCGTTACAAACATGATCAATCCTACAAAACCTAACGCCACTCCAAAATCCCATAGTATCATCGGCACATGTTCTTTCTGATGACCCGGGAATACCATCTGGAAGAAATCTAACCAATGACCAAATATTATCAGCAACGACATAAAAGTTAATGTTGCATAATTTCGCTTCGAATTCCTGCTCATAAATATTAGTAATGGTGCAAGGAAGTTAATAATAAACATGAGCCAGAAAATTCCGCTATACATTCCCTGTGCTCTTGGTTTGAAGTAAGTTGTTTCTTCCGGAATGTTTGCATACCATATCAACATGAACTGAGAGAACCACAAGTAGGTCCAGAAGATAGAGAAGGCAAACATGAACTTACCTAAGTCATGTAAATGCTCTTCGTTGGTTAACTCCAGGTAATTATTATTTTTCAGGAAAATAACAAACAAGGTAATTAAAGCTACACCAGCAACAAATGTGCTGGCAAAAGTGTACCAGCTATACATGGTACTGTACCAGTGTGCATCAATACTCATTAACCACAACCATGGAATAGAAGACATTACTGTTAATGAGAAAACGATAATGTAGATCGCTGCCCAAACAGTGTTCTTCCAGATATATTTTTTCCCTTCTTCAACATTCAATGGCTTATCATCTATACTCTGGGAAAGTTTTCTCATTTTTCTTCCCAATAATGACCAGGCAACAATCGTTAACACCGTCATTACTGCAAAGAAGTTCTTATTTAAAAATCCTTTTTTAAAATTCAGAATAGCATCATGTTTTACATGCTCTGTATCTGTCCAGTGATATATTTCATGATTACCACCAAAACAAATGAGTAAAAGAATAACGCCACAAATAGTTCCTACTACAGGAACACAGGCAGAAATAGCTTCTGAAACTCTCCGGAAAGACATTTGCCATCCGCCCCAGGCTAATGTGGTAGCACAAATAAAGAACATCGCCGCATTTACAACCAATAAAAAGTAAACACTGTTTTGCAACAATGAACCCCAGAAACGGGCCTGCGAATGTGCATCACTTTTTGAACCTTGTGTAGCATACAAGCCAATAATTGCTAGTAAGCCGATTACCATCAGCGTAATTGCTATTGAGTTAAATCTCTTTGGTACTGTATATTTTTCCCGGATTACCATCTTGTTCGTTTATTAATTCTTCAAAAACTATTTTGTTGCTGCAGCAGTTGTATCGGCAACCGCTTTTGTTGTCGTTGTTGTATCTGTTCCACCTTGCTTCATTTTTATGTAAGCAATTACTTCCCAGCGTTGTAATGTATTTAATTGAGAAGCATAGCTACCCATCTGTCCTTTACCATATGTTACAGAATGAAACATTGTTCCTTCAGACATTGCTTTCATGTCGTCAGCCAAAAAATTCTTTGGTGCAGCCGGATAAGCACCATCACCACCATTCCACAAAGGACCATTACCATCTAATTTTGAGCCATGACAGATACCGCAATTCACCAGGTATAATCTCTCTGCTTCTTTCATATCTATTGTAGAAACATCCAAAGGGCTTTTTACACTAGCTGACTTTACATAACCTGTAGAATCATTTTTGTTTTCATAAGCAGCCATATCACCCCGGGCAATTGTTCCTTCTACAGGTCTTGCATTATAATGAATACCATGTTCTTTTAAATTCTCTGTAGATGAATACGCATCATATGCACGGCTGTAAGACATATCGGGCATATAAGCTCTTCCTGGACTACGCCTTGTTTTATCACAGCCAGCAAGTACTGCTATCATCGCCAAACATCCTGTTATAATCCAAATTTTTTTCATCATCGCTGATTATATAATTTATTAATGAGCCGCTTCAACTTTTTTCTCAAAACGCTTGGTGTCTTTATCATAACGGCCAAGCCACCAGCCGGTTTCTTTATACTGAACACCAACTTCTACAGCGCCTATACTTTCTAAGAAACTAATTGCATCGGCTTCATTTGTTTTGTCGGTACATTCTAAAGCCATTAAAAATGTATCGTCTGTTGAACGAAGATTGAAATGGTCTTTCTTTACAAACGGGGCTAACTGGCACAGATAGCAAAACGTCAATACCATTCCTACTGCCGCAAACAATACCGTTAACTCGAATGTAATTGGTATCCAGGCAGGTAAAGCAAAAAATGGCTTACCACCAAAGTTGATCTGCCAGTCTACTGTTAACGCCCAAGTCATAAAACCAACTGCCGTTGCCGTACCGGTAATACCATAAATAAACCCTGCAGTATGCAAACTGGTATCTCTTAATCCCATTGCCGTATCTAATCCATGAATAGGAAAAGGAGTAAAGACATCATGAATCTTGTAACCTGCCCTGCGTACTTTCTTTACGGCAGGAAACAAAACTTCCTCGTCGTAAAAACTACCTGTTATAAATTTTTTTACACTCATAAACCCCAATCCGCCAATTGGCGAAGCTTTATACTCCGAAAACACAAGCTCACTTTACTATCACACTATTCCGGAATTTGTTAAAAAATATTTTTATTTCAAATCTACTCTTTCAACTTTTATAAAATCATTGATGACTATTAAACCTAATTTCCTCCTGAGTTCATCGAAGGATAGAGACAGGGTTTAATGATCATGCAATTGTTCTTCTGCAAACTGATCCACACTTTCCTTATCTATCACATCCATCTTCGCCTTATAATTTTCGCCGCTGCGTTTTAATATATGTTTGATCTCCGCTATCGCAATTACCGGGAAGAATTTTGAGAACAGGAAATAGCAGGTAAAGAACAAGCCAAATGTTCCCAAATAAAATCCCACCTCCCAGATGGTCGGAGTATAATATGTACTCCATGAACTTGGAAGATAATCACGGTAAACAGAAGTGACGATGATTACAAAACGCTCAAACCACATACCTACATTCACCAGTATTGACATAAAGAATGTAACCACAAGATTTGTTCTCATTTTCTTAAACCAGAAAATTTGTGGCGATAATACATTACAACCCATCATAATAAAATAACTCCATCCATATGGGCTATTCAGGTTCAACCTGTTTTCGAAGAATGCGAAATTTTCATAGGTCTGTGCAGAATACCATGCCATGAATAACTCTGTCAAATAGGCTATACCAACAATTGATCCGGTTAACACAATCACCTTGTTCATCACATTGATGTGTTCAATAGTAATGTATTCTTCAAGTCCTAATACTTTTCTTGTTACAACCAATAGTGTTTGCACCATAGCAAAACCAGAGAAGATAGCACCCGCAACAAAATAAGGCGGGAAGATGGTGGTATGCCAGCCCGGTACAACAGAAGTGGCGAAGTCGAATGATACAATTGTATGTACAGACAATACCAGTGGGGTTGCCAATCCTGCTAATACTAATGAAAGAGCTTCGTGACGTTGCCAGTGTTTAGTGCTTCCTGTCCAACCAAAAGAAGCCAACCCATAAAACATTTTTCTCCATTTCTTTTTAGCTCTATCCCTTAATGTTGCTAAGTCAGGCAACAAACCAGAATACCAGAATAATAAAGAAACAATAAAATAAGTTGATATCGCAAATACGTCCCATAACAATGGTGAGTTAAAATTCACCCAAAGCGGACCTCTTGTGTTTGGATAAGGTAAGACGAAAAATGCATCCCATACACGACCCATATGCCAGATAGGAAACTGACCGGCACACATAACCGCAAAGATGGTCATCGCTTCCGCTGCTCTGTTCACACCAGTTCTCCATCCCTGACGGAATAATAATAAGATCGCAGAAATCAAAGTTCCGGCATGACCGATACCTACCCACCATACGAAGTTGGTAATATCCCAACCCCATCCAATCGTTTTATTCAAGTTCCACTGCCCCACACCATACATAACTTCCATGGTAACGGATATGATTCCGAAAATCAAGAACCCAACAGAAATAATAAAACCGATCCACCAAAGTCTGGAAGGTTTTGCTTCCACCGGACGACAGATATCTTCGGTTACCTGGTGGTAATCTTTGCCGCCTTCAACCAGTGCAGTTCTTACCTGTGATTCGTATCTGAGTAATGACATAATTAATTATAAAAATTCCAAATAATAATTTCTAAAAAACAAATCCTTTTACACATACCAATTCCATTTTATTAATGTTGTGCTTCTTCTGTTTTTGGCGCTGAAGGCAATGTGCTGTCAGCTTTATGTTCTCCACCTGCTGCATCATGTTCTGCTGCTGAATGATCTGCCTCTTCGTGGTGTTCTGTTTCAATCAACTCATCTGTATTTCTCACTTTTGCTAAGTATGTAACATTCGGTAATACATGTAATTGCTCCAGCACATAGAAACCTCTTTGGTGATTATCAACTCTTACTTTGCTGATTGCACTGTTTTTATCATGAGCATTACCAAATACAATTGCTTCTGTAGGACAAGCTGTCTGACAAGCTGTTTGTGCATCGCCATCATTCATTACCCTGTTTTCTTTCTTCGCATCCAGTTTAGCTGCTTGTAATTTCTGCACACAGAAAGAACATTTCTCCATCACACCACGGCTACGAACCGTTACATCAGGATTCAATACCATTCTAGTAAGATCATCGTTCATCTGGAATATTGCCGGATCAAGTTTACCTACCAATTGCTGATCCTGGTTATTCGGGAAACTGTCTGCTCCTGTATAATCAGCCCAGTTAAAGCGACGAACTTTAAACGGACAGTTATTGGCGCAATATCTTGTTCCGATACAACGGTTATAAGCCATTTGATTCATTCCCTCAGAGCTATGGTTAGTAGCTGCAACAGGACAAACATTTTCGCAAGGTGCATTATCACAATGCTGACACATCATCGGTTGGAAAACAACACCTTTCAGTTCATCCGGATTTTCTTTATCACTGATGAAATAACGGTCGATACGTAACCAATGCATATCATGGTAACGCAATACTTCGCTTTTACCAACAACTGGTACGTTGTTCTCAGCATGACAAGCTATCACACAAGCATTACATCCATTGCAGGAGTTCATATCTATGCTCATGCCCCATTTAATACCCGGCTGATCATGTTGTGGATATAGAGTTGCCTGACGGAAATCCTTATTGGCATTTTGATAAAAAGCATCTCTTAATTCATCTCTCCATTCAGGAATTACATTTGGATGCTTTTTAAAAGTAGCCAAAGTAGTTTCTCTTACTACTTCTATACGGTCTTCGTAAGAGTTATGTATTTGCGTCTGTGCAATCTTATGTTTTCTGTTTAGATTTTCAATAGTTGCTCCGGTTGCATAATTATCAACCGTAGTTCCATTGAAAGTAGCCAGCGGATAAACGTTTACACCAACACCTGCAACTGTTTTACCTATCGATTCGTTTCTGCCATAACCAACTGCGATAGCAATTGTATCAGCATTCATACCCGGTAAAACAAGAATTGGTATTTCTATTTCCTTTTTACCAACTGTTACTTTAATAACAGGTTTGCCAGGATAATATTCGTAATCTGTATTTAATTTAATGCCTAACTCTTTGGCTTTTGCCATAGATATTAAAGCATAGTTGTCCCAGGTGGCTTTAGTAACGGAGTCAGGTAACTCTTGTAACCAAGGGTTGCCAGCCTGTGCACCAGTACCGATAGAAGTTTTTTCATATAACACAACTTCGGTTCCTGTTCCTTTTTTGTAGGCCGCTATTGCAGCTTCTGCAGCCGCTGTTGCACCGCCGCCAAAAGAAGCTCCGCCGCCTGCTGCATTTTCAACAACACCATTTTGCAAGGCAGTATTGAATTCATTTTCACCACCTAATTTACCATTCCAGTATTCTTTAAAATAAGTTTCGTAATCCCTGGTATCTCCAGCCCATTTCAACAATGAAGTCTGGAATGGACGGGTTTTAAATAATGGATATATCGTTGGTTGCTGAAAGCTATATATTCCGGCCTTAGGTTCTGCATCTCCCCAGCTTTCTAAATAATGATGATTAGGAATTACATATTCACACAGCTCAGTCGTTTCATCCATTTTCTCAGAGAAGGAAACAGTAAGTTTTACTTTCTTTAATGCTGCTTTGAATTTATCTGCATCATAATGGTTGTAAGCCGGGTTAGCACCGTGTAACATTAATGTACCAACGGAACCTGCTTCCATGTCAGCAATCAGTTGTGCAAATTCGCTATC
>JBBSJN010000055.1:0-14705 GCA_038257235.1 Chitinophagales bacterium | reverse complement strand
AATACATGAGATTGTTGTTCAACAGATTACTTCGGTTCCCGATTAAATATCGGGACAGGCTGTTCCTCCCTCGTAATGACGAATGACGACTTTTGGGACAGCCTCATTTATTTGTATAGCAAGTATTTTTTTCTCATCACTTTATATTCACTTAAACCGGGTTCCCAACTTGCTCTTATCTCTTGCTCGGATTTGCCATCAATAATCTGTTGCCTGAATAGACCCGAACCAATCTGAATTTCGATATTGTTCATTTGATTACTCAATTTGGAGTCAAAGAATTTTTCTTTATGCGGATGTGCTTTATATAATTCCATTATCCATTTCAGATTTATCTGCTTGCTTTGAACCAATAAACTTATATCGTAATTGCGAAGATCAATTCCATAACAAACCTGATCCATGAACAAAGGAGTTTCTGCCATTCCTTTTATACCAGTAGGTGTATAAGAAAACTCATATATACCTTTCAATTCAGGACTTCCTAAAACAGTAAAAGGGAAATAAGTTCCCCTGCCATGATTGAGATAGATGCCTTCAAACATACAGACAGAAGGGTAGAGCATGATGGATTGTTGGGTGTTTAAATTTGGCGACGGTTTAATGGGTAATGTATAAAGCATGTCATGCTCGTAATTTGCTACAGGAATTATCCTAAGCTGGCATTTTACTTTATTTGTTAACCAACCCTCTCCATTAGCCATTTGTGCAAATTCGCCTACAGTTAATCCATGCGACATAGGTATCGGAAACATTCCAATACCGGATTTATATTTCATGTCAAGAACAGGTCCGTCAATCAAATAGCCATTTGGATTAGGACGATCCAGTATCAGTAACTCTTTTCCATTTTCCTGACAGGCTTCCATCAAACGGACTAAGGCATTAATGTTTGTATAAAACCGGCAGCCAACATCCTGCAAATCATAAATCATTATGTCAACATCAGCCAGGTCTTGTTTAGTTGGTTTGTTTTTTTTGCCGTACAAGGAAATGATTGGTATTCCGGTTTCAGCATCTGTTTCGTCTGAAACTTTATCACCTGCACTTGCATTTCCCCGGAAGCCATGCTCGGGACCAAATACTTTTACAATATTTACTCCGAGTGTTTTTAAACTGTCTACTAAATGTTTTTTTCCAATAATGGAAGTTTGATTCGCAAGGATGGCTACTCTTTTCCCTTTGATATAAGGGAGGTATTTTTCGGTTTGCTCTGCGCCTGTAATTATTTTTTTTATGTTTTCTGGTTGCGTTTTTACTACTTTCTGTGGGTTAGTACAAAAGCAAAATGAGAACGCAGCAAATACAAGGAATAAAACTTTCATGAGAATTTATTGTTTATGAATACTGTTATTAATAGAATTATACATCTTCTTCTTTGAAAGATAAAACAAGGTTGGTAATCTTTACGTCAACCTTTCTGAATTTAACTCCTGCTTTTTGAAGCAGTAACCGGGAGACTTTAAACACATCGTTGCCT
This sequence comes from Chitinophagales bacterium, assembly GCA_038257235.1. Lineage (GTDB taxonomy): Bacteria > Bacteroidota > Bacteroidia > Chitinophagales > Chitinophagaceae > JJ008. The sequence goes on along the minus strand of JBBSJN010000055.1, from coordinate 13,225 downwards.
TCATATTTATCCGATAAATAAATTACTTCTCTGATTCCCGACTGAATAATGGCTTTGGCACATTCATTACAAGGAAATAGTGCGGTGTAAATTTTGCAGCCGTCTAATGCCATACCAATATTGTTGAGTATAGCATTTAACTCTGCATGGCAGATATATGGATACTTTGTATTCATGAATTCCCCTTCTTTTTCCCATGGAAAATCATTATCGTCGCAGCCAATCGGTAAGCCATTGTAACCGGCACCAACAATTTTATTTTTATTATTAACAATGCAGGCCCCGACCTGTGTGCTTGGGTCTTTACTTCTTTTAGCAGAAAGTAATGCTACTCCCATAAAGTATTCATCCCATGAAATATAATCTTGTCGCTTTTTCAAAACATAACTTTTTGAAATGATGAAATTAAAAAAAATCTTTTGGGTTTTCAAATTGGTGAATAGAACCTGCCTGCCGGCAGGCAGGTTACTGAATTCCCGAGAAATATCGGGATGTTGCAAAATGCTGAATAGAATTAATGCAGCAGAAGTGTGCTACCACCGTCCGATCTGGTCATCCGGGCGGGCAACGAAAGTTGATAGTAGCACTGCAGCCGGTTCAATAAAATTATTCGGCAAACCATTCATTATGTTGCTCCGCCACACGGATAAAAGTAGTTCTCTTACTTAATTCCTTCAACGATTTTGCGCCTACATACGTACAGGCAGACCGAAGGCCACCGAGAATGTCCTGCAAGGTGTCCGCTACATTTCCCCGAAAGGGAAGTTCAGTTGTTTTACCTTCGGATGCCCTGTAATCGGCAACGCCGCCAGCATATTTGTTCATTGCTGTTTCAGAGCTCATACCATAAAACTGTTTGTACTTGATTCCATTTTTTTCAATTAATTCGCCACCACTTTCTTCATGACCAGCAAGCATGCCGCCAAGCATTACAAAATCGGCACCACCGCCAAATGCTTTAACCACATCTCCCGGCACTTTACACCCGCCGTCTGAAATAATCTGGCCACCCAAACCATGTGCAGCATCTGCACATTCAATGATGGCTGACAATTGCGGATAACCAACACCTGTTTTCACCCGAGTGGTACAAACTGAACCTGGCCCGATTCCAACTTTGATGATATCTGCTCCAGCAAGTAATAACTCTTCCACCATTTCACCGGTAACCACATTGCCGGCAATGATTACTTTGTCCGCATATTTGCTTCGGGTTGATTTTACAAAGTCAACAAATTTTTCTGAGTAGCCATTGGCCACATCAATACAAATAAAGCGGAGAGATGTATTTTCTTTTAAGATTAAATCTAACTTTTCTGCTTCTGTGGTGCTGGTGCCTGTGCTGATGGCAATATTTTCTTTGATCGAATTTCCTGCCGATTGCATAAATATTTCCCATTCTACAGGCGAATAATGTTTATGGATGGCTGTAAATAACTGCTCCGATGCTAATGCTTTTGCCATTTCAAAAGTGCCAACAGTGTCCATATTGGCTGCCATAATAGGAATGCCTTGCCATGATGTGCCACTGTGCAGCATTTTAAATTTTCTTTCAACAGAAACAGTTGCTCTTGAGCTGAGAGTAGATCGTTTGGGCCGTAGCATCACATCTTTAAAGCCCAGTTTAATATCAGATTCTATCCGCATAAGATTATTTTAACTCATTGCAATTTAGTAAAGAAAAACAAGAGAGGGCTGAAGATTAATTTGCCTGAATCAATTCTGATACATTCCAGACAGCAAGATTTGAATGAGTATTATTTTTGTTAACTTGCGGCAATATTTCAACCCGTTTCAACCAGAATAAACCGATGTCAGATCATTCTCACCAATTGGCTGCTATTTTATTTGCAGATGTAGTTGGCTATACAGCTATGATGCAGGAAGATGAAGAAGTTGCAGTTGAAAAAATCAACAGGTTCCGGCATTCGCTGGAAACAATTGCAGCAGAACTGAACGGGAGAATAATTCAGTACTATGGTGATGGAGCTTTGTTGCTTTTTCAAAGTTCGACGGATGCGGCAGAGTTTGCCAAAGTTTTACAGATGGAGATTAATGAACCGCCGGTGATTCCTGTACGAATTGGCATTCATATGGGAGATGTTTTATTGCAAAAAGGAAACGTTTTTGGTGATGTTGTAAATATTGCTTCCCGCATACAGGCTCTGGCTCCTTCTGGAGGCATATATGTTTCTGAAATGGTGTTTCAGAATATTGCTAATAAGAAAGGATTGGAATCTGTTTTCATTAAACAGGAAAAATTAAAGAATGTAAAAGATCCGGTTAGGATCTTTGAAGTACTGACTTCTTATAGCCTGCCTGTAATTGTCCCTGTTGCAGTTAAACCCGTTGCAAAAGTTGTAGAAGAAAATAGTATTGCAGTGTTGCCATTTTCAAATATGAGCAGCGACATGGAGCAGGAATATTTTAGTGATGGTCTTACGGAGGATATCATTACTCAACTTTCAAAAATTAAGGCATTGAAAGTAGTTTCCCGAACATCAGTAATGCAGTATAAAAAAAATCCGAAATCAATTAAGGAAATAGGTAAAGAACTGGGTGTTGCTGTAATATTAGAAGGAAGTGTGCAACGGAGTAGTAATCAGGTTCGGATTACGGCGCAGCTTATCAATGCAGCTACTGATGAACATCTATGGGCAGATTCATATGATCGTCCGGTAAAAGATATTTTCTCTATTCAGCGGGAAGTGGCTATTTCTATTGCATCGGTATTAAACAAAAAACTTTCTAAAAAAGAAACACAAAACCTGGATGATGCTCCATCAGTTGATGTGCAGGCATACGATTTGTATTTGCGGGGGAAATTCTTGGTGGAAAAAAGGAATAAGACTGATTTGTTGATTGCCAGGGAGCTTTTTCAGCAGGCCGTTAAAAAAGCAAAAGACTTTGCACCGGCCTATTCGGGACTGGCAAACACTTACCTGCTTTCATCGTATCGGGGATATGAAGATCCGGATATAATGTTGCCATTGGCAAAGAAGCAAATTGATATGGCTTTAACGATTGAACCCTCAGCCGCCGAGACGCATGCAGCGATGGGGTATTGGTATCATCAAACGTTTAACTGGAAAGAGGCGGAAAAATCTTACAGAAAATCAATTCAGCTAAATGCTAACCAGTCAAATGTATATTTATGGCTCGCCATTTTATTAGAGGGAAAAGGGGAGAAGGAATTAGCAGCCGGCATTTATAGCAAAGGCATGGAGATTAATCCTGAATGGGAATACCTGATGCAGAGCAGGGTTAAGGCATTAATAAATACTGGTAACCATGAAGAGGCTATCAGTTTGCAAAAACATTTGATTGATAAAGCAATGTTCGATCCTGTTTTGAGAAGTTTGAGATATGCAGAACTTTCAAGGCTTTATTGGTCTCTTACTAATAAAGAGGAAGCAATTCAATTGGCAACAAAAGCAAAAGACAATGGATTGCTAGGATTTTATAAAGATGGCGATAATTCGTTTTTGGTGAGGGAGGTGAATGAACAGTATAATGTGTTGCGAAAATCAGGCGAATATATTTCTGAATTTTGGATGGGTGTAGCTTATGCCAACGCAGGAAGTAAAGACAAGGCATTGGTCTGTTTTAATAATGCTGTTGTGTTAAAAGAAACAGCCATAACATTACTGCTTATTGAGCACTACGAATTTCTCAATTTAAAATATCTGAATTTTATCCAGCTAAAAAGAAAGATTAAAGCCTTAATAGATTTTTAGCTTTTTTATTTTGCCACAGCAATTTTCACTTTCTTATTCTTGATTTTCTGGTCTTTGATGAGCTGAAGAGTATGACTGACTTTTATTTTCTTTACAGCAACGAATGAGAAAAAATCTTTTACTTCAATAAGGCCAATGTCTTCTTTTTTTAACTCTCCTTTGTTCGAAAGAAACCCCACGATATCAATTTTATTCACCTTATCTTTTTTGCCGGCTGCTACAAATAATGTTGACCATTTTGGTTTTTCAGGAATGATGATTTCTTCGGGTAATGCTATTTGTTCAACTGTTGAATCTATATAATCAGGTAATTTTTCTTCTGGAGAAAGAATGATAATGGCTGTACCGCTTGCATCCATTCTCGCCGTTCTTCCATTGCGATGGGTAAACATATCTTCAGTATGTGGGAGATGATAGTGAATAATATAGCGGATATTGGCAATATCCAATCCTCTTGCAGCAAGATCGGTTGTGACTAATACATTGGAAGTGCCATTTCTGAATTTACATAATGCGGCATCTCTTTCCTGCTGTTCCATGGCTCCATGATAAAAAACATTGAGTATGTCTTTTTCTTTTAGCAAGTTGCTTGTTCTTTCTACCGATTCTCGATGATTGCAAAAAATTATAGTGGAACGATTGCCAAGCATACAAATCAACCTGAAAAGTGTTTCCAACTTGTCTTTTCCATCGCTTTGTATCGTTTTTATGGCAAGTCCGGTTTCTTCATCCGCATCATTTAGAAAATTAAGCCTTACAGGATCTTTCATTCCGATAAAATCCGGAATTTCGAGAGCTTCTGTTGCAGAGGTCAATATTCTTTTGTTGATATTTTTCAATGCATTAATGATAAATGACATCTCATCTTTGAAGCCTAACTCAAGTGATTTGTCAAATTCATCCAGCACTAATGTTTCTATAGTATCTATGGTAATATTTCCTCTTCTGATATGATCTGCCAACCGGCCCGGAGTACCAATCAATAATCCGGGAGCTTCTATAAGATTATTCTCTTCTGTTTCTCTTTTATGACCACCGTAACAGCAGGTTACTTTTATAGAAGTGCCCATGCTTTTGAATACGGAGTCAATCTGTAAAGCCAGTTCCCGGGAAGGAACAATAATTAAAGCCTGCGAAGTAGCTTTTTTTGCGTCGATCAGATTGAGTAAAGGTAAAAGAAAAGCCAGTGTTTTTCCTGACCCTGTTGCGGATAAAAGCAATGTGTTATTATTTTTTTCAACCGCTTCTTTAGCTGCCAACTGCATTTCGTTAAGCGATTTGATATCTAATTTGTCCAGAATGCTATCTATGGATTTATTGTTGGATGACATTTGGCAAAAATAAGCTTGTTTTAACCGAAGTAATAAATACATTGAGAATTCATGTGTTAATATTGCCTCTTTTAGCCACCTGTAATTCCGCAAAAAAAAATCATCATCAGTTGCAGTAAATTACCCGATAATTTTTATGCTTCATTTCCTGTTTTCATTTACTTTTAGCCCAATACACAAATAAATTAATATGAGTGAAGCGATAAGACAGTTAGAACCAAAAGCATTGTGGAATCATTTTGCAGATTTGAATGCGGTGCCACGACCATCTAATAAAGAAGAAAGAGTGATTCAGTTTGCCAGGTCTTTTGGAGACTCCTTGAATTTACCAACGCAGGTTGATGCAGTTGGAAATGTAATTATAAAAAAACCGGCGAGTAAAGGAATGGAGAACAGGCAAACAGTGGTTTTGCAAAGTCATCTGGATATGGTACATCAGAAAAATGCGGAAACCCCATTTGATTTTGATAAGCAGGGAATTGAAATGTACATAGATGGAGATTGGGTGAAAGCAAAAGGAACAACTTTGGGGGCGGATAACGGCATTGGTGTGGCCACTATCATGGCATTACTTGCTTCAACAGATATTGCTCATCCTCCCATTGAAGCACTATTTACCATTGCCGAAGAAACTGGTATGACAGGAGCTAAGGGGTTAACTGGTGGCTTATTCGATGGTAAAACATTACTGAACCTGGATACAGAAGATGATGACGAACTGACAATCGGTTGCGCCGGAGGTATAGATGTTACTTGCACCGGAGAATATGAACAAGAACAACCAAATGGTAATTTATCATTTAAAATTTCAATTAAAGGGTTGACAGGTGGCCATTCTGGAATGGATATTCAGAAGGGCAGGGGCAATGCCAATAAATTAATGAATCGGTTACTTTGGGAGTTGTCAAAGGAATTTTCAATTGGAATCGCATCTATTCATGGCGGAAGTTTAAGAAATGCAATACCAAGAGAATCGGTAGCAGCAATTGTTGTGGAAGAAAAACACAGGGAAGCAATTATAAAATTTGCAGAAGAGTTTAAAAAAACGATAAAGATAGAATATGGATTTACTGACGCAAGTCTTGAAGTGAAGCTTGAGAATACCGAAGCAGTAGAAAAAGTGATGAATGCTGATTTTCAGTATACATTTTTAAGAAGTGTGTATGCTTGTCCGAATGGAATTTACCGGATGTCCCCGGAGATTGAAGGCCTGGTACAAACTTCTAACAATATCGCAAAAGTGTTAGTGAAGGATGGGAAATTTTCAGTGCAGTGTCTTACCCGTGGATCGGTTAATACGGAAAAAATGGATCTGGCAAATGCCATAACAAGTGCTTTTGAACTTACTGGTGCGGCTATAGAATTTGATGGTGAATACCCGGGATGGGAACCAAGACCGGATGCCCCAATCATAAAAATAATGAGTGAGTTGTATGAAGAACTGTTCAAAGAAAAGGCATGTGTCAATGCTGTTCATGCCGGCCTGGAATGTGGAATAATAGGCACTAATTATCCGGATATGCAAATGATTTCTTTTGGCCCGAATATTTATGGAGCTCATTCACCTGATGAAAGAGCACAGATCAGTTCTGTCCAAAAGTTCTGGGGCTTTCTATTAGAAACACTAAAAAGAATACCTGCTGCTGAATAGCGGACAGTAAAGGGAAATAAGTTTACTCATCGGCTTTATTGGCAAACGTAATTTTTACTTTTCGCCGCATCAGTTCCAATATGGGCTTGCCCGTTTCGTCATATTCTTTTACAGCAATAAACAGCAAGTATAAAGGAGATTTTAATTCTTTAAGTTTAATTTGTTTGCCGGTAGCAACATCATGCAAATCTTTAATATATTTAGTGCAAACAATTCTTTTGCTTCCGATACCGACGGGGTTTCTGCTAAACGAATGCCAATTTAAACTATCGTTATAACTCCAATATGACCATCCCGTTTCGCTAAGATTTAATTCCTTGTTAGTGTTAAAGGTGTCTGTTTCTTTTAGTTCCAGCAAATTAAGATAAGAAAAGTCTCTGATGGGACTGTTTTCTGTAAACCGGTAAACAGAATCACGGATGCTTGCAAATACATAAACACCTTCAGCATGATCCAGCATTACCTGCACTTTGAACTGTTTTTTCTTCATGAAAATTTCCGTTTCAAAATCAGTCAGTTTTACAGACTCATTCTGTATAATCCTGATCATGATATCTTTATCCTGCGAAAAGGATATTGCCGGAATCGCCAACAGAAGAAACAAGGTTTTTTTGAATCGGTTGAAGTATTTCATACTAATAGACTTGTGATCAAATGTAATATTAATATCCGTAATGATGGAATAGGGTTTTCAACAGTTGCATGCAAGGCTTTATTAGCTTTGCAGTTCATTACTCTAAAGCACTTATAACCTTTCTTATCATTTCATTAGCTGCATTATTCTCAATCCATCTTACCACCATTACGAGGTCATTCTTTGGGTTTACATAAATTAAATTTGTGCCATTGCCAACATGCATAAATGTATTTTCCCTAAGGGAAACCTTATATGGTTCAGCAGTTTTTTTCTTTTCAGTGTTAAGATAGAAATTCATATAACCATAACCGGGATTAGCAGTGGTTGGTATCACAGAGCTTTCAATCCATTCTTCCGGAATTAGTTGTTTGCCGTTCCAGTTGCCTTTGTGTAAGGTGAGTAAACCAAATCTTGCCATATCATATGCATTAATAAACATACCGCCGCCCCAATGTCCGCCACCACTAACGGATTGTATAGGTTCTCCATCTATTTCAATCCAGGAGTTTTTATAGCCATGCCATTTCCAGGTGTCCGATGCGCCGATAGGATCCATAACCTTTTCTTTCAGTACAGCTGGTAAAGACTTTTTCCATATCAATGTAGCAGCCAATGCCAAAGCATTTACACGAACATCATTGTATTCGAATACCATTCCGGGTTTATTACGAATGCTGTTATGCCATTTCGTACTGTCTTTATCCGGCCGGTCTGCCCAATCGGGTTTGCTCCAAAGCGTTCCTTCCCAATCGCTGGTTTGGCGTAGCATTGTTTCCCATGTTATTAATTTATTATGAGCACCGCTAAATGGGTAAATGCGGGATTTAGTTGCCTGTGATTTTTCGGGTTCGTAAAGTGTTGCTGAATTTACATATTTTGACACTTTATCACTTGTCTTTTTAATCAGTTTGTTTTCAACTGCCAAGCCAACCAAGGTTGATAAAAAACTTTTGGTAACACTATGCGTCATATCAACCCGGTTGGGTTCTCCCCATTCAGCAATAATATAACCATGATGTATAATAATACCAGTCATATCTCCCCGATTGGCAAATGGGCCAATGCCTTCGCCAAATGGTTCTTTACCAAATGATGATTTTTGACTAAGTTCCATATCTCTCGGGTTCTTACTTTCATTAGCAATAGCATAGCGCATGGCTTCATTCAGTTTTATAGTATCGAAGCCGGATAAGCCTGGTAATTGTTTTTTCCACTCACCGGAAGAAGGAAAATAGCTGCCTGAAATTATTTTTTGCTGACTGAAAAGATTAATTGTGGGCAGCCAGCATATAAGTATAAATAATATTTTTTTCATCTTTCAAAGTTAGACGGTTTGTAAGCAAAATAATTTTCTGGCAAAGTCTTTGTTAAAAGTGATTAGCATTAATTATGATTAATACATGAGTGTTAACTTTACCACCTTAAAATGAGTTTATGAAAAAAAGAATTTTGATCCCGGCTTTAATTTTTTTTATTGCAATGTTTGTTTTTTCCACCACTAATTCTGTAATGGGACAAACGACTACTAAAGAAAAGAGATTGGTAAGAGATTGTGCTGAAGCAAAAGACGACTTTGTTGCTACTGATGGATTAATGGCAAACCTTTTCAGTAAGGCATATGGCTATGTTATTTTTCCGAATGTAGGGAAAGGAGGAATTGGAATTGGTGGTGCTGCCGGGAATGGTGTAGTATATGAAGGTGGCAGTATTGTTGGCAAAGCCAAATTAACGCAATTGAGTATCGGCTTTCAATTTGGCGGACAATCTTACAGAGAAGTTATTTTTTTTGAAAGCAAAGCTGACCTAGACAGATTTAAGGAAAACAAAATCGAATTTTCTGCTCAGGCTTCTGCTGTTGCAGTTACAGAAGGTGCCTCTGCGAACGTAAAATATAAAGAAGGCGTAATGATATTTACACAACAAAAAGGCGGATTGATGTATGAGGCATCAATTGGCGGACAGAAATTTAATTATTCGACGTTTTAATTTGAAAACTATTTCAGGGCATTCATATCTTTTACCAGAATTCGTTTTCTGTTATATTCAATAATATTTCTTTTTTCAAGATCGCTGAATACTGCGGATACTGTTGGTCTTGCTGTGGCCGTAAGCTTAGCAATGTTTTCATGAGTAAGTCTTAAATAGACTTCAGTTCCTTGTTCTGTTTTCTTTCCATGTTCAATAGCAGCATCATGAATAAACGAATGAATCCGTTGATCACTGCTTTTAAATATAAGTGATGCCAGGCGACTCTCTACTTTCTGTAATCGCAGGCCTATCAATTTTGTAATACTAAGATTGAATTTTGGATTTTTTTCCAGCATCATTTCCATTTGCTGTACACTTAAAATGCAAATAAGTGATTCTTCAGTTGCTTCCGCTGTTTCAACTCTTTGATGCTGACCACTGATTGCTAATTCTCCAAAAATTTCTCCCGGACCAAGAAAAGCAACGATAATCTCTCTTCCATCAGCGGCATACCGGGATAATTTTACTTTTCCTTTTTTTAAAAAATAAATTTTATCTGATGGGTCATCCGTAAAATATATTATCTGGTTCTTGATGCAGCTTCGCATGGTAGTCATTTTACTCAGCTCTGCCATTTCTTTCATTTCCAGACTGCTGAGCAAATTGAAATTTTCTAAATACCAAAGTTTGGTTTTGTCACTCATGTAATAATTTAATGATTAAAGTTAATCAAACCAGTTATCAGCACAAAAAACCAGTTATGTCTGCATACAGACCAAACTATTTTAGCTAACCCGGTAATTTAGTTTAATAAAATAAAAAATTATGAAAACACAATTAGTTATTAAAAGCGGTTTATTAGCCACTGCAGCAATGACAGTCTTAATACTGATGGCACCAATGATAGGAATGCCCGAAATGCCAATTGGTAAAATGTTAGCGGATTTCATGAATATTCCTGTTGCACTGGGATGGGCTATGCATGTTATGATCGGAATTGGGCTTGCTTTTTTTTATATCCAGTTTTTCAGAGATAAAGTTTCAGCTCCACCTGTTTTGAAAGGTATGCTTTTCGGAATGATACCTTTTTTAATGGCACAATTGGCTGTTATGCCTATGATGGGAATGGGTGTTTTTACTTCAACAGCCGGCCCAATGCAAATACAAATGATTATGGGTAGCTTGATGGGACATCTTGTTTATGGGCTTGTTTTGGGATTAACCGCAGAAGAAATGAAAATAGCGGCTGCAGAATCTTAATGAGTCATTCATTCTTAATTTCTAATAATATGTATTCGAAAACTCAATTAAAATAATTCAACATGAAAAAAGTATTATTTGTTCTGGTATTATCATTCTTTGTTACTACCAACTATGCTCAAACAGCTCCAGCTAAAAAAGAAATGCCAGTATCTGCACTAAAGGATCATGTTTGTACAGATGCTTGTAAAAGTGGTACGCATATGTTTGCACATGGAGAAAAGGGACATGTTTGTACAGATGCTTGCAAAAAGATGGAAGCAATGCCATTAAAAGATCATGTTTGTACTTCCGACTGCCACGAAGGGCATCATCAAAATACTCATGGTGAAAAAGGACATGAGTGTGGAGAAGAGTGTAAGAAAATGATGGAAGACAAAGCTACAACCCCTTTGAAAGATCATGTTTGCACAAAGGAATGCAAGAAGAACAAGCATTCTTATGCTCACGGTGAGAAGGGGCATGTTTGTACTGATGCCTGTAAAAAATCGATGTAAAAGGGTAAGTGTCCGTTAATAACTCTGGTCTGTTGGTGGCCGGAGTTTTTTTTATGTATGACACCAATCAGCAGGATTATCACTGTTGCCAGGAGATAATCCGAGTTCATCATCTTCGGATGAGGGGCCGAGCCCAAGTACGGTACGATTAGCATAGCAGAAATAAGCTGTTACCTGGTTCACCTCCTGTATTTCTCTGTCTTCAATATTATTGGTTTGCAGTAATTCTATATCTTTTTTTGTATAGAGGAAGGGGACAGGGTTAGCTTTTTTGCATATTGAAGCAGTAACAATTCTTTGCCTGAAAAGTATTTGTTAGCATATCGGCTTCCAGTGAAGTTCGGATAGTCGAAGCTCCTGCCTTTTGCATCATATGTATAGGCAATAATTGTTTCCTCATTAGATTCTAAATCTTTTATTGTGGATGATGACAGTTTTACTAAATAATTGTATTTGTAAGTAGTTTCTTCAGTAGTGATGGAATCTCCATTTATGTCAGTGCCTTTTTCATAAAGAAAAACCGGCAACCCGCTGCTCCATATTCAAGTAGGCTGATTAATAGTTTGCTATCACCATCTGCCAGGTATTCATAACAAATTTTTGCTCCTGATTTTTCAATTATTTTATAATCGTTTGCCGATGGTTGAAAAGGATAGTAATAGAATTGGGCCTGGCTACACAGCGTTAAGGTTAAGGCTAATCCCGGTTTATTTTTTTTTCATAAAGGTCATTTCCTGTGAAAGTAAAAAAAAGGAATGAATAGGAGATATCCAAGACCGGCTATTGGATGCGAATAATTTGATTAGATACTACCCTGTAGATAGATTTCAGCTTCCGTTGGATGAGTGCTTCCTCCGGCATTTTCGAGTGTTACAATAAATGCATTTGCACCAGCCGGAACATCATTCATTTCAATAAACCTTCCTCTTATATCGTCCTGAATTATGCCAACACTCACCGGCTTTCCGTCAACAGTTGCCCATAATTGATAATCTTTTGAAGAAGAAGATTTCGGTAAGTGATGGATCATGATGTACATTTTGCCTGTACTTTTATCCCAAAACATAGTACAGCGACAGATAGAATGATAGCCAACACCATACATTGCAACTGGAGTGATCCTGGGATTTTTCATTACCTCATAATCTCTGAGTGGTAAACCGGTAATAGTTGTAACAGAATCAGTTTTCTTTGTTTGCTGAAATAAATAATAATTAAAACCGGCACTGATAAGCAGCAGAACAGATGCTGCGATGGCAAATGGTTTTAGCCAGCTTCGTTTTATAGGTTGAATCGGGATGACAGGTGCAGAATTGCTTAGCCTGTCAATTGTTTCAAATATCCTTTCATCTGTTTTAATATCAGGAAGAGTAATGTGCTGCAGCATGTTTTTTTCCATTGCTGTTTCATATTCACAGATGGCCTTTTCCAACTCAGGATATTGAATACGCAATGCCTCGAGTTCTTTTTCCTCTTCTGGACTGCAAAGTCCCATTACGTAGGTCTCAATGATACCAGATGATATGTATTGTTGTATATCCATCTAAACAAATTGTTTTCTTAATTCAATCAATGCACTACGCAATCTTGTTTTTACCGTTCCTAAAGGTATGTTTAATGCTTTTGCAATTTCTTCCTGCGTAAATCCGTTGTAATAAGATAACTCAATTACATCTGTATATTCCTTTCGGAGTTTATGAACCTGTTGGCGAAGGCCAATCTGGTTTATGTTTTCTGAGCCAGGATTATTTTCTTCAATTGCAAGTACGTAATTGTCAAGGTTATCGTTTTTCGCTTGTGATTTATATACTTTTGATCTGAGTTTGTTAATTGCAGCATTTCTTGTAAGACGTACCATCCAGGTAAATAGTTTTCCTTTAGCCTCATCATATTTATCTATCTGTTTCCAGATGGTAATAATAGCTTCCTGTAAAACATCATTGGCGGTTTCTGTTTCGGAGACTAATTGTAAAATGATATTGTACAAAGCTCCTCTGTAATGCATATATAAATGCTTAAAAGCTTCGTTTTCACGACGTTTCAATGCCGCAACAAGGTTATCTTCAATATATAAATTATCTGATGTCAAGTTTTTATTTCTATCACAAATATGATAAAAATTTTTGCGTAAAAGAATTATTGTT
>JBBSJN010000054.1:0-14968 GCA_038257235.1 Chitinophagales bacterium | reverse complement strand
TCGTCCGTACCAGGTGGCAGGATATCAATGGTTGAATTATCTGAAAGATATTAAGTGGGGTGGAATTCTTGCAGATGATATGGGTTTGGGTAAATCAGTGCAGGCTCTTTCTTTCAGGGAATATTATAAAAAGGACAATGGAACTTTAAAAGCATTGGTTGTTTGTCCGACAACATTGATCTATAACTGGGAAAATGAAATAACAAAATTTACTCCCAGTCTAACCTATCGTATCCATCATGGCCCGGCAAGAACTAGAACGAAAGAAGAGATAATGGACCATGAAATTACCATTACTACATACGGCACACTTAGAAGTGATATAAAATTGTTTATGAGTGTTGATTTTGATTATGTCGTTCTGGATGAATCGCAGGCAATCAAAAACCCGTCGAGCAAAGTAACTAAAGCGGCTTGTTTATTGAATGCAAAGAACCGCCTTTGTATGAGCGGTACGCCGTTACAGAATAATACATTCGATATTTTTGCGCAGATGAATTTCCTGAATCCCGGCATGCTGGGCACTATGGAATTTTTCCGTCAGGAATTTTCGATACCCATTGATAAGTTTGGCGAGCAAGATAGAAAAGATCATTTGCGGAAAATTCTTTTTCCATTTATTTTAAGAAGAACAAAAGAACAGGTGGCAAAAGATCTTCCGGAAAAACAGGAAATGATTCTTTTCTGCGAAATGGAAAGTAAGCAGCGTAATATTTATGATGCGTACAGAAATGATTTCAGGAACCAGATTCTGGGCACAATAGAAACACAAGGCATCCAAAAATCACAATTAACCATTTTACAAGGCTTGATGAAACTGCGGCAGATTTGCGATTCACCGGCGATATTGAATGAGCAGGAAAAATTTGAAAATCATTCCATCAAGTTGGATGAGCTGGCAAGAGAGATAACAGAAAATATCGGCGACCATAAAGCATTAATCTTTTCGCAATTCCTTGGAATGCTGGCGTTGATAAAAGCCAAGCTGGAAGAGTTGGGCGTTAAATATGAGTACTTTGACGGAAGTACCTCTGCACCTGACAGACAAAAAGCCATTGAAAGTTTCCAGGCTGATGATGAAGTAAGAGTGTTTCTTATTTCATTAAAAGCCGGAGGTGTGGGCTTGAACCTTACTGCTGCCGACTATGTATATATTGTAGACCCATGGTGGAACCCGGCTGTAGAACAACAGGCCATTGACCGAACTCATCGTATCGGGCAAACCAAAAACATATTTGCCTATAGAATGATCTGTAAGGATACTATTGAAGACAAGATTCTTAAACTACAGGAAAAGAAAAGGGCCTTGGCAAAAGACATTATTTCCGATGATTCTTCATTTGTGAAGACATTGACAAGGGAAGATGTGGAGTATTTGTTTAGTTAGGATTCTTTTTCAATTATTAATTCCATCCATTCTTTCAATGTAGGAATTTTATTTTCCATTGTTTGCCAGATTATTTCATAATCTATTCCAAAATAGTCATGGATTATTTTATCCCTGATGCCGGACATTTTTTTCCATTCTACTAAAGGATATTTTTGCGTAATTCATCAGGAACATGCTTTGTTGCTTCACCAATTATTTCAAAGCTGCGACAGATAGCATAGGCAACTGTACGGTTATTAGTAATGTTTTCAAACGTACTTTCATTATGCAGTTTTAGTAGAAAATTGCATTCATCAAGAATATGATCTAAGAATTCAACCTGCGAGGGAAACATTTTGAACGGTTTTTAAGATATGCGGTCTGATATATGGACTCAGCCCTTGGCGGGTTATAATTTCAACTTTACGTTGAAAAACATCTTCAAGAAAAAAAGCCAGATCCATAAAAATTATCAAACGTTTTTTTACCAGGCTCAAAATCAACTAAAAAATCAATATCACTATCGGCAGTTCCCTCATCTCTTACAAATGAACCAAAAAGGCCGATTTGGTTTACACCATATTGCTCCAGCACCAATTTGTTGCGCTGCAGCTCAGTATAAATTAATTGTTTATTTAAGAATCTGCCTTCCATTTAACTAAGATAATCTTTTTTACTTCTTTTAAAGGATTGACAATAAGGCATTAATAGGATTTGTTTATTTCGTAGAACCTTTACTCTTTCTTTTTGAATATTTAACTTTTCCCGAAGGTTAACCAAGCTTCTTACGTCTATTTTCGTACATATTTTATGTTTATGAAGAAAATATTTACCTTATCCCTCCTTTTATCAGCCTTTTTTCTTGGGGCAAATGCTCAGAAAGCAGATGGCAGTATTAAAGGCAACCTGCTGGATTCCATTACAAAGCAACCGATTACAGATGCTACGGTTTCAGTAATGCATGTTAAGGATTCAAGCCTGGCAACGTTTACATTAAGTAACAAACAAGGCGGTTTTGAGGTAAAAGGCCTTGCCGATGCCAATTATTTATTAATTGTTAGCCATAAAAGCTATGATCCCTTCAGCAAGTCATTTGCCATTTCTGCTGAGCAAAAATCAGTTGATTTTGGTAACGTTTTTCCCGGTACAGGTGGAAAGTCGCTGGAAAATGTTGTTATCAGCTCTTATGTACCCATCCAGGTAAAAGGTGATACGGTTCAGTTTAATGCAGCTGCTTTTAAAACAAAACCCAACGCAACAGTAGAAGATCTTTTGAAAAAACTACCCGGTGTGGAAGTGGACAAAGAAGGAAATATTAAAACGCAGGGCGAAGATGTACAGAAAGTGTATGTTAATGGGAAAGAGTTTTTTGGGAACGATCCTAAACTGGCTACCAAGAACCTGACGGCAGACATGGTAGAAAGCATTCAGGTTTTTGATGACATGAGTGATCAGGCCAAGTTCACCAAGATTGATGATGGCAGCCGTTCTAAAACAATCAATATTCAATTAAAGAAAGATAAGAATAAAGGAATTTTTGGAAGGGCATTAATTGCTGGCGGTTCCAATGACCGTTACGAAGGCAATCTGTCATTCAATAAATTCAATAACGATAAAAGAATTTCTGTTTTATTTAATGGAAATAATATAAACAAGCAAGGGTTCTCTTTTTCTGATATCATCAGCTCGATGGGTGGTTTTAGCGGGTTTGGCGGGGGAAGAGGTGGCGGAGATGGTGGTAGTAACTTCGGCGGTATGCAAATGGCAGGTGGCCGTGGCGGCATGAGTAGTTTTTTAGGTGGCGGTAGCGGCAGTACCGGTATAATCAAGTCTCTCTCTACCGGTGTAAACTATTCTGATCTTTGGGCAAATAAAATCAAAGTAAGCGGTAGCTATTTCTTTTCTGATTCAAAACCACTACAGGAACAAAATAGTTTTCGACGTACTACTTATAATCTTGCCTCAGGGGATTCTATTGCATTACGTACCAACGAGACCTTCTCGAATAACTTAAATCAAAACCACCGGTTTAATTTAAGAATGGAATACCAGATTGATTCTATGAATTCTCTTATTTATATTCCATCGTTAACGATTCAGCGTTCAGAAAACTTTAGTGATGACACTACTTTTGTAATGGCCAATGATGCTTTTGGTAAACATCTTGCGACTACCAGTAAATCAACTAACTCAAATAAAAGAGATGGATTCAATTTTTCCAACAATTTTATTTTCAGACACAAGTTTAGCAAAGTGGGTCGTACACTTACTTTAGGATGGAATAACACTTTTGGAAACAGCAATAGCGATGGATTTACTTTTTCTGACAATGAGCTTTTTCAAAGAGACGGAACGCTTTACAGAAGCATTTTGCAGAATCAGCAAAACATGCAAAAATCAAAAAATAATAATAACACCATCAGTGCTTCAATGACCGAATCATTCGGCCTCAACAAACTATTGGAATTAAATTATGCATATACCCGAAATGTAAGTTCTTCTACCAGAGAAACCTATGATTTTAATGGTACTACAGGGAAATACGATAACCAAAATCTTAGGTTGACCAATGATTTTGAAAACCTTTTCCTTGCTCACAGGGTGGGGGCTAATTTCCGTATACAGGAAAAGAAATATAACTATCAATTAGGAATGTCTGTGCAGCAATCAACTTTGGAAAGCGATAGCTACCAGGCTTTCACAGGCAAAGATTCTGTAAGCAGAGCAAGTTATGTTAACTACTTCCCTACATTTAATTTTAATTATACGCCTGACAGAAGCAAAAATTTCCGCTTCAGGTATAATGGAAGAACAAATCAGCCAAGCATATCACAATTGCAGAATGT
Source organism: Chitinophagales bacterium (assembly GCA_038257235.1). Lineage (GTDB taxonomy): Bacteria > Bacteroidota > Bacteroidia > Chitinophagales > Chitinophagaceae > JJ008. Next base: position 10,753 of record JBBSJN010000054.1, on the reverse strand, counting down.
GCTTGATGTTTCAGATCAGTTAAACCAGTCAATCGGTAATCCAGAGTTGCAACAGGAGTTTACGCATAGTCTTAATTTGAATTACAACACATTCAACATTCTTACATTCAAATTTATTGCAGCTAACTTGAGTTATACTGCTACCAATAATAAAATTGTGAATAGTATTGATTCTTTAGGCAGAGGTATTCAGTTAACAAAGCCGGTGAACCTGGATGGATACTCAAGGATAAACTCATTTGTTACATTAGGAATTCCTTTTAAAGATCCAAAAATGAAAGGCTCCAGTATTAACTTCACTAACAACATATCTTATACAAAAGATGTAAGCTTATTGTTTAAGCAAAAGAATATCGGCAAAACATTTTTAGTTATCCAAGGCGTTGGTTTAAACATCAATAAAGAAAAAATAGAATTTGGTGTAAAAGCAAATATTGCATATACGGATAACAAGTATTCTGTGAACTCGGCATTGAATGAAGCTTACTTAACACAAACATATTCGTTAGACGCTTCTTATACCTTTAAAGGAAATTATATACTGGCAACAGATTTTGATTATTATATCAATACCGGACGGGCCGAAGGTTTTAACCAGGCCATTCCTTTATGGAATGCAAGCTTCAGCAAGCAGGTATTTAAAAATAAGAACGGAGAGATTAAGTTCTCTGTAAGAGATTTGCTTAACCAGAATCAGAGCATTACCCGTACAACTGCTGAAAACTATATTCAGGATACAAGAAGCATGGTATTACGCCGTTACTTTATGGTTAGCCTGTTATTTAACCTGAACAGAATGGGTGGGAACAAAAGCGGTCCTCAAATGCCTGGAATGCCTCGTAGCATGGAAAGAGGCATGAGAGATATGAGAATTCATTAAGAACGATAATTTAATATATAAAACAAAGGGCTTTCAATTGCTGAAAGCCCTTTTTAATTTAGTGGGATAGTGTAATTCTGTTTTTGATTCTTTACCTTCTTCTTTTATAAGTAGCATTGGCGGTAGCTCCATGACCGGTAATAATTACAGCTAAAACCGATTTTAATAATCGCAATGGATTTACAGATGTCTTATAATAATTGCGGTAAATTTTTGCCGCTTCGTGATGATGAGTGAGGTTTCTGTTTTTCATAGGTTGGATATTTTACTAAGGGTAAACGAATAACTTTCAACTAAAAGTATATTTTAATTTGAAAATTTAATAATATTGACAATTAATTCTAACCCCACAAATCCAGACTTATGAGAAAATCAGTAAAACCACTTGTACTTCTTACTATTATTTCATTCCTTTTTCTAAACAGTTCTGCTCAGCTAAAGCTGCCACTGGCCAATGGTATAGCGGGGGATGTAAAAAAAGTAATTGAAGATTATCCTAACCGGTTTATCAACCTGATGGGTGAAGTCATCAATCAACATCCACAATCAACAGATTATTACTGCAACTTTAAAGTGAACGGAGCGGAAGAAGCTTTTGTAACCCGCTACTCCGCCAAAAAAGAAGTTTGCAGTTGGGAAGCACTGATGCTGACTACCGAACACTTTGACAAAGCAAAACAGAAATTTAAATCACTGTACAATCAGATACAGAATATGACCGTAATGTTTGGTGGTATTGTCTATAAATTGAATGGAGTGTATAATTCTCCTGATGAAGCAAAGAAGTTTACCAGTGTATTATTTTCATTTGAACCAACAAATGCAGCAGCAACAAAACTTAAGATTGAAGTTTCTATGCAATATATAGAACCTATGGAATGGAAAGTAAAACTGATGGTGTATGACAGAGACAGGGAAGATGATGAGAGAGGGCAGATTAGAGAGTAGTTAATTGGTTTATTAGTTAATCAGTAGAAGCTTCCTAATATAAGTACCAATAAACTAATTAACCAGTCAACCAATTTACCAAACATTAACCTTCATTAACCTTAAAGCAAGTCCTGTTAACGCTTAAAGCAAACCCGTATGAATACTTTCGTAGCTGAAAAGGAATAGCTATGAGAAAATATTACTTACTTCTTTTTTTTATTTGTTTTGCCTCTATTGTTTCGGCACAGAAGAACGGCGCTGTAAAAGGCATTGCATTTGATACCATTAGTAAGCAGCCTATAGCAGGAGCTACTATTACCGTGCTGGAAAAAAAAGATTCCTCACTGGTCACATTTACCATGGCAGGAAACGATGGCCGGTTTGCTTTAACATGTTTGGCCAATGGTGAATACAGACTAATGATCTCTCATATAAATTATTACAACAGCAATACTTTTTTCAAAATATCCGATGATGATAAAAGTGTTGACCTGGGCAATGTGGTGATGAATGATCAATCAAAACTGCTGGAAGAAGTAGTAATAGCAGCAGAAGCGCCTCCGGTTACGTTGATTGGCGATACGATTCAATACAATGCAGGCTCTTTTAAATTGCAACCCAATGCCAGTGTGGAGCAGCTATTGAAGAAGCTGCCGGGAGTAAAGGTGGAGAAAGATGGTACCGTAAAAGCACAAGGTGAAAAAGTAACCAAAGTGTTGGTAGATGGAAAAGAATTCTTTGGTAACGATCCGAAAATTGCTACCAAGAACTTACCTGCAGATGCAGTAGAGAAAGTGCAAGTGTATGATAAACAAAGCGACCAGGCACAGCTAACAGGCTTTGAAGATGGTAATAGCGAAAAGACCATTAACCTGAAACTGAAGAAGGATAAGAAGAAAGGAATGTTTGGCAAAGTGAATGCAGGTACCGGTAATAAAGAACGATATGAAGGCAAGTTCAACGTCAATTCATTTAAAGGAGCCAGACAGTTTTCTGCCATTGGCATGGGAAACAATACAAATGCTGAAGGCTTTTCGTTTATGGATGTTTTAAATTTTACCGGGGAGCTGGCACGAATGCAGCGGGGCATGAGCGGAGGAGGAGGAAATATAAATATCAATGTATCTTCTGATGATGCAGCAGCTTTGGGAATGAATGTGGGCGGCAGCAACAGCGGCATCAATACTGCATGGGGCGGCGGATTGAATTACAACAACATCATTGGTAATAAGCTCGACTTTCAGAGTAATTACTTTTATAACCGTCTTAATCCAAACAAGGAGAGCCATGTGCAGCGACAATATTTTTTACCCGACTCTTCTTACTACTATAATCAGAACTCTTTTTCTGATAACCTGAATAACAATCATCGTTTTAATCTGAATACACTTTACCAGATTGATTCGTTTAACTCGATACGCATCACTCCTTCTTTCAGTTACCAGAAAACAAATAACCGTTCGAAAACAGATTATCAGACCTTATCGGAAGACAGGCTGCTGACCAATGTGGGATTCAGCAACAATACAACCGCCAATGAAGGGTATAACTTCAGGAACGATATTAGCTGGCGCAAACGATTTAAAGAAAAGGGAAGAACTTTTTCATTAACACTCCAAACAAGCCTGAATGAAAGTAATGGTGACGGCAGCCTTTCTTCTATCAATAACTTTTACAAACCCGATGGAACATTGTTGCGAAGAGATACGCTGAACCAGCTTAACAATTCGAACAGTGACATGAAGAGTTATAATGTAAAAGCTGTGTACACAGAACCACTATGGAAAAGATCGCTGCTGGAATTTAGTGCTGGCAACAGCAACAGTAAAAGCACAGCTCAGAAAGAGACCTTTGACTATAATAAGAGTAACGGTAAGTACGACAAGATGAATAATTTGCTGACCAATGATTTTGAAAACACCTATGGATACACCAACGCTGGCATCCGCATACGTACACAACGGAAAAAATATAACTATGCTGTTGGAGCCAACTGGCAGTTGGCCGATCTGGAAGGAAAGATCATCATCGGCGCTAAGGATTCGCTGATTAGTAAAACATTCCACAACATATTGCCCAATGCAAGATTTCAATATGACTTTTCCCGATTCAAAAGCGTATCGGTGAATTACTCTACTTCTACCAACCAGCCATCGATGTCGCAACTACAGCCGGTGCTGGATAACAGTAATTCGCTGAATATACGGGAAGGTAATCCTGACCTGAAACAGGAATACACACATGCCATTCAATCAAAAGTGAATCTTATAAATCCTTATAAGAATAAGAACCTTTTCTTGTTTTTAAATATGCAGGCTACCCAAAATAAGATAGTGAACTACGACTCCATTAACCAGGAAGGAATAAAAAGAACAAGACCGGTGAATGTGAACGGAGTGTATAACATCAACTCGCAGCTAAGCTATAGTATGCCTGCAAGATTTTTAAAGGGGTCAATTGAGTTGGCTACAGGTGCAGGAGTTTTTAAGACCAAGCAATTTATCAATGCTGTGGGGAATGATATACAGACAATAACGATTGGCCCGGATATACGAATAGATATGAACCCAACAGATAAAATTAATATAGGATTGGGTGCAGGTATTAATTATAACAAGACAAAATACTCGTTACAAGCTGCATTAAACACTGATTATTTGTCGCAGGACTTTTCTGCTTCTGTTGATTGTGAATTGCCGAAAGGGTTTTTTATGAGTACAGATTTTATGTACACTATCAATAGTCAAAGAGCCGCAGGTTTTAATACCAAAGTGCCATTATGGAATGCAAGCATCAGTAAGCAAATGCTGAAGTTGAACCGGGGTGAATTAAAATTCAGTGCAAGAGATCTGCTAAATAGGAATGTGGGCATCAGCCGGAATACAAATAATAATTATATAGAAGACTCCAGGGTGCTGACGCTGCGCCAGTTCTTCCTGCTGAGCTTTACTTATAGCTTAAGCAAAGTAGGATTGAACAATGAAGGTGGAAGCGGTACTATTCGTATAATTGGGAGATAAGAAATAAATACGGGGAACGTATCTACTACAGTTGCAGGCGGATTGAAACAGGAGAATTTACAATTTAAGATTAATACCTGACATTGATGCTTATCGCCTTTGCCTGATTAGCAGTGTATTGAAAACTGGCTTTAGAAAAAGAAGGCGGTCCGAAAGTGCCCATAACATTGTTAGAAAACCCATATCCTTCTTTTGGCAAACCGAAGAAGTTGGTATTCATTTTTTCATCATCATTTTCGTCGTGGAGTATTGCAATGGCATAATTGCCCGAAGCAAGACCTGAAAAAGATATGGATGCTGTTTTATTGTTGATTGTAAGTTTTGCCCTTCGAACAGCCTTATCCACTTCTTTGGGATAACCGTTACCATCTTTATAAACACTAATCAACACATGGCCTTTGTTACTCTTCAGACCGGTGATGGTAACGGAAAGCCTGTTATCTTTTACCCAACTGATGACGGTAAGAGAAACAAGTAAGAGAAGTGGTAGTAAAAAAAACCTGTATTTAGAAACCATAATTTAATTAATAAACAGTTAAACCCAAAAAATGTTTAATAAGGTCAAAGGCATTGCAACATTCATACGTACGAGAAAAAAGAGAGATTGTATTTTTTTGAGTGGAATGTTTGGCCATACATGTACCAAATAGAAATTAATTCTCTCTGGTGTCAACGATTAAAGACTGCTTACACTTTTAACGAACCACGGAAAGCCCTGCCACCATAATAAGATTCTGCTCCGTTATGATAGGTGAATACATGGTTAAAACGACGGTCGCAAAAAATGGCGCCTCCGAGTTTTCTGATTGCCTCCGGTGTTTTCACCCAGCTTGATGTTTTAGTATCGAAATCTCCAAGTTGTTGTAGGTCCCGGTACTGCTCTTCTGTAAGTAATTCAACACCCATAGCCGTTGCCATATCAATAGCATTATTTTTTGGCTTATGTTCTTTTCTTGAATCAAGAGCTTTGCGGTCGTAACAAAAGCTTCTGCGGCCTTTGGGGCTTTCGGCTGCACAATCATAAAAAATATATTCGCCTGTTTTCTTATCATTACCAACAACATCCGGTTCACCACCGGTATTTTCCATTTCATTAAGCGACCATAGTTTTTCAGGTTTGGCTTTCAGCTTTACTTCCACTTTAGCCCAATCAATCCCTTTATGGCGTTTCATGTTTTTCTCAAAACGGGTTTTTAATGTTTTGAGTAGTTCTTCTGTTTGCTTTGGTAATAATTTTGCATTCGCTTTTTTCATTTTCTTCATTGATTGATATACTATAATAAAGGGAGGTGATTATAACCTTCCTGCTAGTATAAATTTACAGAACTTAAGTAATAAATTTTTACTCTTTGCTTAAGGTTGTAATATCTTTTATAAGTTGCTCAATTTCCAGTTGAAGTGTTCCGTTGTAGATGCCTCGGATACGTTTTGTTTTATCCACCAGTAGTATATGTTCCGTATGTAAGAAGTCGGTACTGTCTTTGGTAAAACCCAGATCTTCTTCAGCAAAGTATGATTGCCGGGCCAGTGTATAAATTTCACTTTTATTGCCTGTAAGTAAATGCCAGTTGGGAGAAGTGATGTTATAACTAGAAGCAAAACTTTTCAGCCGGGGAATGCTATCTATCCAAGGAGTAACACTGTAGGAAAGTATAATGACCTTATCATCATTTTTGAAAGAGTCCTGTACTGCTTTCATGTGATTCGTCATAACCGGGCAAATGCTGCCACAGCGGGTAAAAATAAAATTAGCAACATGTATTTTTCCTTCAATATTTTCTTGTGTTATTTTCATTCCATGTTGATCGGTCATGGAAAAATTAGCGATAGTATGAATGATTTTCTCCTGTACTTCTTTTTTGGAAGAAAAAAATTCAGGAGTAAACCCGGGGGTATTGTAATAGGGTAATCCTTCCTTTCCTTTTTGTGATGAACAAGAAAAGAAGAATATAATAGTAATACAATACCTAATTTTTAAAAATACTGTCTGATACATTGATACAGTTTTTTGTTCCCAGTAAACCAAACCTTCTTCCATCTTTGATAATATAATTGGCTTTAATTTTACCGTTATCATACCAACACTGTTGCTGCCCTTCTTCATGTCCTTTTTTGTAATTCATTACTTTGGTTAATCGACCTTCATTATTCCATTCTTTACAGGTGCCTTCATATTCATCAGCCATAAAAAAATAATCAAGTTGTTTTTGCCCGTTTTCCCACCAGGTAATATATTCTCCTCTCTTTTGCCCATTTTCAAAATATCTTTTTTCTTTTAATTGTTTTGAAGGATAATATTTTTTCCATTCACCATGTTCCTTTCCTTCTTTGTAAGAAGCTAATTCAGCAGTATCAATTGTGCCGGGGAAGAGGGTAAATAAAGTACCATTGAATGGTTGATTGTTTCCCATTATCAGTCCATCAACCATTGTCAGGCTGCTATTTTCTTTGTTAAGTATTCTATAGGTAGTATGCACCGGAGTTTCCGGTGCATGGCAACTCCATACTAACAAAGAGAAAGCAATGAGTAATGAATTAATTTGAAACCGTGCCAGGTGTGCCATAATATCCACTGCCGTTTATATAAGGGTCTGTATTAGTTATATGATAATGATAAATACCGTTTGGATAATCTGCGGTGACATGGGTATGACCATGATATGCATCAAGACCTGTAATCGCAGCTCCGTTTTCTTCAGGACCATAAACCGGAAAACCATCTAATAAAAATCCAAGCAATGATGATTTTGTTACCTTAACTGTAGTAAGATATAAAGGCTCTACATGGTAATGATACATACCTGTCATTTGTGGATGTCCCCAGTATTGATCAAAGCTTGTTATTTCGTTGGTTAGTGGCAGATTGGGACCGGCATACTGATTAAAAAATGGCACACCATTTAATGAAACGCCAATAGCTCCTAAAGGTGTAGCAGCATGATTACTGGCCACTGCCGGGTTTAAAGGTATTTTGAATGTAAAGTTTTGTGAAGCGATTGTATTTGGATTCTTATTAAAAGTAACTCCGTTAAAAGTGGTACCACTAAATGCTTCATACAAACTATTAGCTGTTGGATAGTACACACTTTTATGATCAGGGGAGCCTGTACTTTTAATAGTTATAAAAGTACCGTCGGAAGTGATGCTGGTGGCACCGTATATTTTTTGATAAACCGCTGGCACAGTATTCGTCGTTCCGCCGCCTCCGGAAGCAGTATCATCTTTTTTGCAACTGAAAGAGAAAATTGTTGTAAAGGCGAGTAAACCTGCAACTGAAATTGATTTTATTTTTTTCATAACTTATATTTTAGAGACCTGTTTTATTTGTCTTAGCTGTGTTAGCGTATGTAGTTTAATTTTGATTGATGCCATTAACAGAAAAAAGTTACCCTTATTTTTTATCCTTCATTTTCATTTTTTACCTTTTTTTATTAAGACCGTTCCTTTAATCTTCTGCTGGCCGGCCTTTCTTTTTTTTGTGTCCAAAAAAACGAGCAAGTTCTTTTGTAAGGTTGTTGAATGCTTCAAGCTGATCAGGCTTGCAGAGTGTACGGATAGAAGCAAAGTGATCGTAATGCGTTAGCTCAATTTTCCGTTGCAAGAGACTAAGCTTTGCAATTAAAGAATCTTTACCGGCGGTATTTTCGTCCGTTAGCGATTGATATAAATTGTTTTTGGCAATTTTTATACTATCGTTCAGTGTTCTTATAGCTGACTGATGTTGTTCAATCAGTTGCTCATATTGTGCGGTCTGTTCTTTATCAAAATGCAAACGATCAATAATAATATTTTTTGGTCCCGCCTGCTCCATTGGTGGCTTTCCTTTGGGACGATGCATAGGTTTTCGCAAAAACAAAAAGGCAATTATGCCAAGATTAACAATCAGCAAGCCGATTACTGCAATGGTTAATAATTTTATTTTACTCATTGTATAATGCGTTTGTATTAGAAAGGTGCAGGGAGCTTACTACTGTTTCAATACCAGCATTTTTGTCTGAGCCACTCCGGGTAAGGAAAATAGAAAAATTCAATGCAAGAATAATAATAGTTGATGCTGCAAAAGCCCACTTCCATTTTACGGGTGCAGGTGCATTTCCCAGGTTTTGTATTTGCTGTTTAATCCGGGTAAGCAAAAAAGGTGGCGCCTCAACCTGCTTTATTTTTTTTAACGCATCTAATTTGTTATCAATATTCATAGCTTTCTGTTTAGTTATACGACAGGTTGTTTATAATCCTTCGGTGTTAGTTAATTTTTTTGCAATAGTTTGTTTGGCTCTTTGTAAAAGCGATTCCACCGCTTTCACACTGGTATTCATGATCTCCGCCACATCTTTTTGCGATCGGTCTTCTATTTTAGTTAAGATGATGGCCGTTTTCTGGTTACCCGGGAGTGTATAAATAATTCTCAATAGATTTTCCAGCCCTTCTTTATCTTCTGCAGCAATACCCGGATGGTTGATATTTAAAGCTGCTTCGATCGGCTCATTGGTTTCCGGATTAAAAAATGATGTAAGAAAGCCGAAACGCTTATTTGTTTTTTTTGCTTTTAAAAAATCAAGACATTGGTTAATAGCTATCTGGCAGATCCATGTTTTTATTGAGGCGGCCTGTGGATTGAATTGATGAAAACGCTGATACAGTTTTACAAATACTTCCTGCGTAATATCCTGCGCATCTTCAGGATTTAGCACATAATGAAGACATAAATTATAAACGAGTTTTTGATGTTCGTTATAAAGTTGTTCAAATTGTTCTGCTGTTATCATTCAATGCCGGCTGATTGTTAATTGGTCAGGTGAATGTAAAAAATATCCCCATTAGATAAACAATCCATGGGTGTTATTGTTGATTCGGTATAAATAACTGCGTAGCGGCATAATATATATTTGTTTTGTGCTAATAGTTACTTTTTAAGTAATGATTATTCTTTAAATTGCCGCAATAGCATAAACCATTTTTACAAAATTATCATTCAGGCAATCAAAATAATAACAATGGAAAATAATTCACACACAGATGATTCAATACTTGCAGAAGTTAATCATGATAATGCAGCCATATGTCCCTTCTCCAGTGGCGCATTACACCAAACAGCCGGTGGCGGAACAAGGAACCGGGATTGGTGGCCCAACCAGTTAAAGCTGAACATACTCCGGCAGAATTCTTCATTGTCTGATCCTATGGGTAAGGATTTTAATTATGCAGAGGAATTCAAATCATTGGATCTACCTGCAGTCAAGAAAGACATATTTGAGTTGATGACAACTTCGCAAGCATGGTGGCCTGCCGACTATGGACACTATGGTCCGTTCTTTATTCGCATGGCATGGCATAGTGCAGGTACCTATCGTATTGCCGATGGTCGTGGTGGTGGTGGTTTCGGTACACAACGTTTTGCACCACTCAACAGCTGGCCGGATAATGCGAATCTTGATAAAGCAAGATTTTTGTTGTGGCCCATCAAACAGAAATACGGAAAGAAAATATCCTGGGCCGATCTAATGATATTGACTGGTAATTGTGCGTTGGAGTCAATGGATTTCAAAACATTTGGTTTCGCTGGTGGAAGAGCCGATGTATGGGAACCGGCAGAAGATGTGTATTGGGGTGCGGAAGGGGAATGGCTCGGTGATAAAAGATACACCGACAAACGGGAACTGGAAAATCCATTAGGTGCTGTGCAGATGGGATTGATCTATGTAAATCCGGAAGGACCCAATGGTAATCCCGATCCGCTGGCAGCAGCACATGATATAAGAGAAACATTTGGCCGCATGGCCATGAACGATTACGAAACAGTAGCATTAATAGCAGGCGGACATAGTTTTGGAAAAACACACGGTGCTTCCGATCCCGGTACACATGTGGGTAGAGAACCCGAAGGAGCAGGCATCGAAGAAATGGGCTTCGGCTGGAAAAATTC
>JBBSJN010000053.1:0-15062 GCA_038257235.1 Chitinophagales bacterium | reverse complement strand
TAATGACGATGGAGTGAATCATTTATTTGAACTGCTGCTAAAAAAGATTGAAGCAAAAACAGGTGCAAAATTTGGAGAATATCATTTTGCTGAAACGGCAAAAGTTTCACAAGCTGTTATTCCATCAAGCCGGGTTCGTTATTTATCTGAAATTACAGAAAGCAATCGTGGATATGATAAACTTGTAGAAGAACAAGCGGCAATTGCATCTAAATTATATCAGCTTCATGGAGCTTTAGAAATTTTACAAAATCGGGGTACTAAAACCCCTCCTTTGGAGGGGCTAGGGGAGGTCATAAATTTCTATACAGAACAGTTAACACCCGTTGCAAAAAAATTGATTACCAATTGGCCGAATAAAATAGCAGAATACCAGAAAGATTTTTATGAATATACTGTCAGGGACAAAGTGATTAAGCTGCCAATGACCACTACAAGTTTGAGTGGCACAAAAATTCCAAAAGTTGTTTTACCGAAGTATAAAGACTGGGGCGATATTTTAAAATGGCAGGCACAGGAAAATGTACCCGGTCATTTTCCATTTACTGCCGGTGTGTTTCCTTTAAAAAGAGAAGGCGAAGATCCTACAAGAATGTTTGCCGGTGAAGGCGGACCTGAAAGGACAAATAAAAGATTTCATTATGTGAGTGTGGAGCAACCTGCAAAAAGATTATCTACGGCATTTGACAGTGTAACATTATATGGAGAAGACCCGGATCATCGTCCGGATATTTATGGAAAGGTGGGCAACAGTGGTGTTAGCATTGCAACAGTTGATGATGCAAAAAAATTGTACAGTGGTTTTGATCTCTGCGATCCGAAGACTTCTGTATCCATGACTATTAACGGCCCGGCGCCAATGCTGCTTGCATTTTTTATGAATGCAGCAATAGATCAGCAATGTGAAAAATATATACTGGAGAATAATCTGAAAGAGGAAGTCAATAAGATTATAGAAACTAAATATAAAAAAGGGGAACTTCCATTTTATACCGGTACAGATGGAAAAGCTGTAGTGCCTGAAAATGGAGAGTTGACGGGCTTGTTGCCAAAAGGAAATAATGGCCTTGGATTACGTTTGCTTGGTTTATCAGGTGCTGATGTATTACCTGCTGATGTATATGAAAAAATTAAAGCAAATGCGTTGACGCAAGTGCGGGGAACGGTGCAGGCAGATATTTTAAAAGAAGACCAGGCACAGAATACATGTATATTCTCTACCGAGTTTGCATTGAAACTGATGGGCGATGTGCAGGAATATTTTATCAAAGAAAATATTAGAAATTTTTATTCTGTTTCCATCAGTGGCTATCATATTGCAGAAGCAGGTGCCAATCCGATTACTCAATTGGCTTTCACTTTGTCAAATGGATTTACATATGTGGAGTATTACCTGAGCCGTGGAATGAACATAGATGACTTTGCGGCTAACTTATCTTTCTTCTTTAGTAATGGTATGGATGCAGAGTATAGTGTAATTGGAAGAGTGGCAAGAAAGATCTGGGCCAAGGCAATGAAGTATAAATACAAGGCCAATAAACGCAGCCAGATGCTGAAGTATCATATTCAAACATCGGGAAGAAGTTTGCATGCACAGGAAATTGACTTCAATGATATACGAACAACTTTGCAGGCATTATATGCTATTTATGATAATTGTAATTCTCTTCACACCAATGCCTATGATGAAGCTATAACAACACCAACTGAAGAAAGTGTTCGCCGGGCAATGGCTATTCAGTTAATTATTAATAGAGAATTAGGTACAGCCAAAAATGAAAACCCGAATCAAGGCTCATTCCTAATTGAAGAATTAACGGAGTTGGTAGAAGAGGCGGTGTTGGCTGAGTTTGATCGCATCACAGAAAGAGGAGGAGTGCTGGGTTCTATGGAAAGAATGTATCAGCGGAATAAAATACAGGAAGAGAGTTTATATTATGAACATCAAAAGCATTCTGGAGAATTGCCATTGGTTGGTGTCAATACCTTTTTAAATAAAAAAGGAAGCCCTACAATCCTGCCAACAGAAGTAATCCGCAGTACTACGGAGGAAAAAGAATTGCAGATAAGCAATCTAAAAGCATTCTGGAAAAGAAATGAAGAGAAGTCTTCCGAAATGTTGAATCGGTTAAGAACTATTGCTATTAATAACGGAAATCTGTTTGAAGAACTGATGGAAACGGTTAAGTGCTGTTCGTTGGGGCAGATCACTCATGCATTGTATGAAGTAGGCGGTCAATATAGGAGGAATATGTAATTTGTTTTACGAAACAGATTGTTGCAAATCTGTTAATAGCCTTGTTTCATTTCTATTATAGCTTAAATTGCAGACTCCATTTGCAAATAGAAATGACACATTGATGAAAAAAAATATTCTTGTAAGCTTTCTTTGTTCTTTACTTGTTACTCAGGCAGTAGCACAGAGTATCGATTCCACCATCGATAAATATGCATATGAATATGCACAGGAAAGAGCTTATCTGCATTTTGATAAAACAAGTTATGGAGCAGGAGAAACAATCTGGTTCAAGGCTTACCTTTTGGAGGGAATCACTCCAGGTTTTGCGAGCAAAACATTTTACATAGACTGGACTGATGATAAAGGGAATCTGCTTTCACAAACGGTAAGTCCGCTGCAGGCGGCGACTACAAATGGGCAATTTGATATACCTACAAGTTACAAAGGCAGCTTTATTCATGTAAAAGCTTATACCAAATGGATGCTCAATTTTGATACGGCTTTTATTTATGAAAAAGATATTCGTATAATTTCTGATAAACCTTCCTCGGTTTCGGCTGTCAGCATCGTTCCGTCGCTTGGCTTTTATCCGGAAGGCGGCGATATTATTTTAGATGTTAATAATAAAGTGGCATTTAAAGCCATCGATCAATTTGGAAGGCCTGTTAAAATAAAAGGAGAAGTAAAAAATCAGAAAGGAGAATTGATTGATAGTTTAAGAACCCTGCATGATGGCATGGGGTATCTTTTTGTGATACCAGACAAGGGGGAAAGTTTTACAGCTACCTGGAAAGATGAAAAGGGGAAAGAATATAAAACTGCTTTACCTGCAACGAAGGAAACAGGTGTTTCATTACAACTAACTGTTTCAGGCAGTAAACGAAATTTTGTTATTCAGGCAAATAAAACAGCAGCAACAAAATTTGAAACTGTTTACCTGGTTGGCACCATGAATCAGTTTCGTGTATTTAAAGTTGCCAAGAAACTTACTTCAGGTGTGACACACGGAGTAATTCCTGTTCAGGATCTTCCTTCGGGAATCTTAACCATTACAATGTTTGACGGTAACTGGAATCCGTTGGCAGAACGAATCACTTTTGTAAATAATGAAGAGTATGCTTTTGCTGCGGAAATGAATGTAGCACATTGGGGCTTAAATAAAAGAGCCAGAAATGAAATTGAAATAACTGTTTCAGATAGTTTGTATGCCGATTTTTCAGTTGCAGTTACAGATGCAGCGATTGATACAGATACCACAGATAACATAATTTCTCATCTGTTGTTGTCGTCTGATTTGAAAGGCCAGATATTTAACCCCGCATATTATTTTTCTTCAAGCGATAATACTGTAACTCAGCACCTGGATCTTGTTATGCTTACCAATGGGTGGCGGCGATTTAAATGGGATGAGGTGGTAAAAGGAATTTTGCCAAAAATTAATTACCCTAAGGACACAGCCTATCTCAGTTTATCAGGAAAAGTGTACGGTGTATTGCCGGGCCAGCTCAGGGATAATGCTCATATCATTCTTGTTATTAATCAGAAAGGAGAAGGAGGAAATAAAATGCTGTTTGTTCCGGTGGATAAGGATGGGTCTTTTAATGATGAGACTGCTTTTTTATTTGATACAGTCAATATTTATTTTCAATTGTCAAAGGGAATTAAAGATGCAACAGTACGTTTTATGGAAAGCAAATTGCCCGCATATAAAAACAGGATTTTTGCGAAAGGACTTTATTTCAATAAGCTGGAAGATACCACTGGCTATGCCAGGCATTTTCAGTTGTCGGATGAGGTAAGAAGGTTGCTCCAGAGAGAAGAAGGAAAAGTGTTGGAGAATGTTTTGATAAAAGCAAAAACAAAAACTCCTGTTCAGATACTGGATGAAAAATATACATCTGGAATGTTTACCGGCGATGGATATCAGTTCGATCTGATAAATGATCCGTTTGCAAACTCAGCTACAGATATATTTGCTTATTTGCAAGGCAAAGTGGCAGGGTTAACAATAACCGGAAGCGGAGCTAATGCTACCTTACAATGGAGAGGCGGAGCTCCGATTGTATTAATTGATGAAATACCTTCGGATATAAGTTTCCTGTCATCCATTAATGTAAATAATGTTGCTTACATAAAAGTGATGCGGCCTCCTTTCATGGGAGCTACTGGCGGAGGTAACGGAGCAATTGTTGTTTACACCCGTAAAGGAAATGATGTGCAGAATGAACCGGGAAAAGGTCTTTCCAGTAGTAAAGTGAGCGGATATTCGCCAATCAAACAGTTTTATTCACCTAACCACAGCAGCTTTGTTGCCACAAATGAACAACAGGATTTGCGGACAACACTGTATTGGAATCCTCAGGTGGTAACAACACCTGAAAAGAATAAAGTGAAACTTATCTTTTACAATAATGATGTGGCCAAAGCTTTTCGTGTTATTATAGAAGGTATGACAAGAGATGGCCGGCTTACCAGGATTGAACAAATAATGGAATAAAGTCCTGGCTGCATTGTATTTCAAGTATCTTCGTTTCTTTTAAATAAAATCATTTTGCGTTTTACAGAATTTAATTTTCATCCGAACCTGCTGGAAGGTATCGAAGCTTCTAATTATGAAAATGCCACTCCCGTTCAGGAGCAGGTTATTCCACCAATTCTTGCAGGCAAAGATGTAATTGCTTCGGCACAAACCGGTACTGGGAAAACGGCTGCCTTTTTATTGCCAGTTATGAATAAGCTCCTGGCTAATCATGTAGATGGACAAGTAGGGGCATTGATCGTTGTTCCCACCAGGGAATTGGCTATTCAGATTGCTCAGCATATTGAAGGTTTGTCCTATTTCACACATCTCAGCTCTCTTCCAATTTATGGTGGTAATGATGCACAAAGCTTTGTAGCAGAGAAGAAAGCTTTACAATTAGGAGCAGATATTATTGTTTGCACACCGGGTCGAATGATTGCACATCTGAATATGGGATATGTAAATATGAAAGGACTGCAGTTTTTAATTTTAGATGAAGCAGACCGGATGTTGGATATGGGCTTTCAGGATGACATTAATAAAATTATTAAAGGCTTGCCTCCAAAAAGACAGAATCTTTTATTTTCTGCAACTATGCCCGGCAAGATCAGAGAACTGGCAAGAAAAATATTACATGAACCGGTAGAGGTAAATATCGCTATTTCCAAACCGCCTGAAAAAATAATTCAAAAAGCATTTGTGGTGTATGAGCCGCAAAAATTGCCATTGATAAAAATACTATTAAAAAAAATTCCTTATAAAAATGCATTGATCTTTTGCAGCCGCAAGCAAACTGTAAAGCAACTTGCAAGAGAGTTGAAGCATGGAGGTATTAATGTTGCTGAAATTCACAGCGACCTGGAACAGTCAGAAAGGGAAAGTGTTCTCAGTGCTTTTACTGCCGGACGAATACCCGTAATGGTGGCAACAGATATTCTTAGCCGTGGAATTGATATTGATACAATTGATGTAGTGATAAATTATGATGTGCCCGGCGACGGTGAAGATTATGTGCATCGCATAGGAAGAACAGCAAGAGCAGAAGCAGATGGCGCTGCATTTACATTGATTGGAGAAAAAGAACATAACAGGTTTGCTGCTATAGAACAGTTGCTCGGTAAAGAAGTGGAAAAAGCAGAAGTGCCGAAGGAGTTAGGAAAAGCACCGGTTTATAATCCAAGAATCCGCTCTGGTGCTGGCAACAGAAGACCGCAAAAACAATTTTACAGAGGAGCACCTAAACGTCGTTAATTAATTTCTTACTTATTTTAGTGGGGATTAACCCTTTGGAGGAATTAATCAGAAAATATTGTTCTAAGGCTCGTGAGCCGAAATATTGGTAGAAATATTCGATATATGGAGTATCCGAAGAGTTAGTATTAATTTCAAGGCATGAAACGAAATATTATAGTTGTTTATCTTTCTCTCTTTCTGATTTTTATATATGGTTGTTCCCAAAGCAAATATGCAGCAACCAATAAAACCTATAAGCAACAGGTAAAAGCTTATTCAAAATTATTGATGGAGTACCCGGTAAAAGATTCGGCAGGTTTGCCTTATGCTGCTGATTGGGTGGGAACAACAAACCTTTCGATGCGCCGTGCAAACTTTGTTATCATTCATCACACAGCACAAAACAGTTGCGAACAAACATTACAGACATTCACTTTGCCAAGAACACAGGTAAGTGCCCATTATGTAATTTGTAAAGATGGTACAGTACATCATATGCTGAATGATTTATTAAGAGCACATCATGCCGGAGTAAGTAAATGGGGAAATACAACAGACCTTAATTCTTCCAGTATCGGAATTGAATTGGATAACAATGGGTTCGAATCCTTTTCAGAAGCACAAATGAACAGCCTGTTAGCCTTACTTGACCGGCTTAAAAAAGCATATAGTATTCCAACATCGAATTTTATTGGTCATGGTGATATAGCACCCACAAGAAAAAATGATCCTAACTGGCGATTCTCCTGGAAATTGTTAGCAGAAAAAGGATTTGGCTACTGGTATGATAATCCGGCAAACGTTACATTGCCTAACAACTTTAACCACTTGCAGGCATTGCGTATTGTTGGCTTTGATATGAAAGATACCACAGCTACCATCGTTGGCTTTAAAAGGCACTGGCTACAGGACACAACAAGAGGCTTAAATACAGACCAGCTAAAAGTGCTTTATCAGTTAAGTAAGAAATATCAATGAAGCTCTCCTGCCGGTTCATGATCGTCATACACATTCCGTAGGTTTATTAATTCTTTTTTTAAGTCAGCAACAGTTTTTGCATAAGCTTTGTTGCTGATTAAATTTTTCTGTTCATTTGGATCAGCTTTCAAATCATATAATTCCCATTCGTTTACAGTATAGAAGTATATAAGTTTATATTGCTCACCTCTTACTGCCAGATGAGGAATTACAGTATGGTCTTTAACGAATTCATAATAATGATAATAAAGATATTTTCTGTTCAGTTCTTTTTGTTTACCGGTAAGTATCGGTTTTAAACTCAGCCCTTGCATCCAATCAGGAACAGATACTCCGGCAATGTCAAGAATGGTTGGTGCATTGTCAATATTTTGAATTAATTCAGTACTTACTGAGCCAGCTTTTATTTTTCCGGGCCATTTCATTAGCATGGGTGTTTGCATTGAAACATCATAAGCGAATCGTTTATCGAACCAGCCATTCTCACCCATATAAAAACCCTGATCGCTTGTGTACATAACAGCAGTGTTATCAGCTAGTTTTTCCTGATCGAGATAATCTAAAATCCTTCCCACATTCTCATCTATTGATGCAATGCAGGCCAGGTAATCCTGCATATACCACTGGTACTTGTATTTTAATAATTCATTTCCTTTTGGCCTGAGCTTTTGCAAAAGTTCTCCTCTTGCAGCATAAATTTCTTTGTACCGTTTTCTTTGTTCTTCGGGTACTCTGTTTAGAATTGCTTTATAATAAATTATCTGTGTTGAATCAGGTTTGTATTCAGGAATGTCCATGAGATAGGCGGGGTCAACTTTCAGGTCACTGCATAGTTCCATGTCTTTAAGTATGCTCATAGTTTGGATATGCCATGCACTTCCTCTGTTCATTGTGTCGGCATATAATGTAGAAGGTTCAGGAAATGTTTTTGTATGATATTCTTCCAGGTAATTTAGCTTCGGAAAAAAATATCTATGCGGTGCTTTATGATGAAGTAATAGCACAAACGGTTTTGACCGGTCCCGTTGCTCCAGCCATTTTATTGTTTCATCGGTGATAACATCTGATGCATATCCCAGTTGTGTAATGGTATCGCCACTCATTTCAATTATTCTCGGATTTACATACAATCCCTGGCCGGGTAGTATTTTCCAGTAATCAAATCCAGCGGGGTAGGAGTGTAAATGCCATTTGCCAATAACGGCAGTTTGATAGCCTGCCTGTTGCAACAATTTTGGCATTGTTATTTTGGAAGAATCAAAGCGGTTCCTGTTATTTATAACACCGTTCTTATGCGAATGCTGTCCGGTAAGTAAAGTAGCTCTTGCAGGAGAACAAATTGAATTGCCGACAAATGCCTTGGTGAATTTTATTCCTTCATTGGCAATGCGATCGATATTGGGTGTGCTAATAAGATTTTTATTGTAAGCACTGATACCATCTGCATCATGATCATCACTCATAATGTAAATAATATTCGGTCGTTGCTGCGAAAAACAATTGATGGATAAAAGTAGAAAAATGAATAGCTGCTTCATGTCTGTTTAATTGCAAAACAAGTTAGACATTTACTGCTATAAATAATGCCGGATATTGCCGGTGTTATGCAGCCTCGATCTTTAAAAAAAAACCGGTTAAAAATAACCGGCTCATTTTTAGAATATAGTTTGCTAATCTCTTATCATTATTGATTTCGTTCTTCGTGGAGGCATCCTCTATCTTCGATTTTCTTTTATTATACGAATCACTTCCTGCCGGAATTTATCTTCGTATTGAAATACTTTATTAGCTCTTTGCTCATCCATGATCTGTTTAAACTCTCCACGGTAACGTAAACGGAGTTCAATTACTTTTTGCTGAAGCACCAACCTGTCACCTTTATTTTGGCGATGAGCTAAAGCAAACTCCCGGAAATAACGGGCAAAAACAGGAGTAAATTTATCAGCTTCGCTTCTTGATAAGCCAAGATTTTTTTGAATATACTCTCTCATTCTGTCCGCAATCTTGCCATTCTCTTCACCAGGATTTTCATCCTGCGAAAAAGCAGCTACAGCTGGCAGCAGAAACAGGAGTAATATGTATAAATATTTTTTCATTATCACTTAGTTGATCAGTAAAACAGCCTGAATGTCTTCAGATTGTTCCTGAAAATCTTTTAATTCCTCATCCGAAATTCCAATCAGTAAATTTTTTATTTCGGTTGATCTGTTATTGTTCTTTAATTGCACAGATTCTTTTCCATTAAGACCGGCATCAATAAAATCTATCAGATCATCTTGTTGCTCAGTATCCATATTTTTTACATCACGGGTAATTTTGGCCATTACCTTACTACCAGGTTCCGCAGTTGAATTGTTTTTACCAAAGTATAAAAAACCGGATAACACAATTAAGCCGGTAACTACAGCGGCAGCAGCATAACGGAACCATTTGCGACCACCAATTGAAATAACTTTTGTTGTAGGTTTATTTTCGGCAGAAATAATATTCTCAGTTATATTTTCAAAATAACCTGCAGGAACAGTATACGGATTAGCTTTTTTCAATCCACTCAGCAAGGGAGAAATAGCTTCTAATTCTTCTTTCGCTGTTTGATAATCGTTTCTTTCACGAACTGCTTTGATCACATTATCTGCCAGCGTTTCAAAATATCCGGCAGGTACAGTATATGGTGTTTCTTTTGAAATAGAATTCAGTAAAGGTGATAAATGAACCAACTCTTCTTTTGTATCAATTGCTTCCAATGCCTTGATCCTTTTTATAACTTGGGCAGTTAATCCATCAAAATAATTTGCGGGAACAGTATATACATTCTGCTGGCTTAAATTGACAAGGGAACTGTTCAATTCCTTCAATTCCAGTAATATGTTGTCTTTTTGTGTCATTTAACGGATGTAAGATAGATTTCGACCCTCAAAGTTTAATGATTCAGCATATAATCCTCAATTTTTTTAACTGCATGGTGATAGCTTGCTTTTAAAGCTCCTTCGCTTGTCTCTAAAACACGGCTCATTTCTTCGTATGGCAATTCTTCATAATACCGGAGACTGAAAACAACCCGCTGTTTTTCAGGCAGTTGCTGAATTGCCAGTTGCAGTTTCCATTCCACTTTATTGGCATCAAAATTATCATCTGCCTTTATTTTATTACTCAGGCCGGTTTCTACATCGCTAAAGCTTACAGATGATTTTTTCTTCTGCTGTTCAAGATACGTTAAACTTTCATTGGTAGCGATTCGGTAGAGCCAGGTGTACAATTGGCTATCTTCTCTGAACTTTTCAAGTCCTTTCCACACCCGTATCAATACATTTTGCAGCACATCATTGGCATCCTCATGCTGCACCACCATACGGCGTATATGCCAATATAGTTTTTCCTGATACTTTTTTATCAGGCTGGTATAGGCTTTTTCTTTCGTAATAGGGTTACGAAACTGCTCGAGCAATTCACTATCGCTTATTGTAGTCAGGGACATTAATCAGGGGCTTTGGTTTGGTTAGAATAGTGGATCAGTAATATGTTTAATAATCTTTTCAGGGTTTAAAAATAAAAAACGAAGCCCATAAATGCCAGAAAAATTACTTATTCTTTTTGACAGGTGATTTGAACACTATACCAAGTGAAGTTCTGAACGGGTAATAATCAAAATTAAAATCTTCTTTATGTAAACGAGTAGTTGCAATACAAGCAAGTTGTAAACCTATCTGCTCTGTTTTAGAGAAGAAAAAACGGGAATTAAATGAAAGATCAAAAAAGGAAGACCACTTAGGATAGCCATTGGGAGGGAGACGATAATTAATTTGCTCATTGGTATTATAATCAGTTACTACTTTGTCGTAGCCTGCAAACATAAACCGTGTGGTAAAAGATAAATGTACTTGCGGAAGGTATGCGTTAAAGCTTCCTTGTAAAAAATACCGGTTAAGATCACTTTTATAAAAATTAAGTTTTGGTGTGGTTGATTGTGTCGGATATGTTTGATATATTTTTTCCCGCATTTCAAAATGTCCCTTTATATATCCGCCATAGAAGGAGAGAAAGGTTGTTTTCTTATTGCCAGATATTGGAAAATAAACACCTGCACCGATTTGTATGCCCTTGTGTTTATATAGCAAATGGCTGCTGTCACTTCTATTGTTAAAAAGATAATATTCTTCCTCTGTATCATCATTTTTATGGGAAAATAATCCTGCTGTTATTGCAATCCTGTTTGTAATCGCATAGCCTCCAGCTATATCAAAACCTGATGGTAAACCATATGACAGGTTTACAGAATAATCGTTTTTATTTTGGAGGGAAGGATTATTCACTTCAGTAGGCGAATAGATTTTTCTATTTATCGTACAGGATGATAAAATAAATATGCAAATGACTATAACCGTAAATTTCATCTTGTAAAGACCTTCAAAATGATATGGATGCTGCGGGAATTAAAATTTATTTTCTACGCATTACCTTTTCAGCAGCCGTTACAATATCAGGAATATCCAAACCATATTTTTTTAAAAGTTCTGTTGGTTTTCCGCTTTCGCCAAATGTATCTTTTGTACCAACATACTCTATCGGAATAGGAAAATTCTTTGATGCACATTGTGCAATAGCATCACCCAATCCGCCAATAACATTATGTTCTTCAGCCGTAACAGCACATTTTGTTTTTTTGATAGAAGCTAATACAGCTTCATCATCCAATGGCTTTATGGTATGTATATTTATTACTTCTACGCTGATTCCTTTTTCCTGTAAGATGGCACCAGCTTGAATAGCATTCCACACCAAATGGCCGCAGGCAAAAATGGAAACATCTGTTCCTTCCGAAAAGTGCTGCGCCTTACCTATTTTAAAATCTTCTTCTTTAGTAAAGATGGGCCATACCGGTCTTCCAAAACGTAAATAAACAGGTCCTTCCATTTCAGCAATGGCTTCAGTAGCAGCTTTTGTTTGTGCATAATCACAAGGCACAATAACCGTCATGCCCGGTAGCATTTTCATTAGCCCGATATCTTCCAGTATCTGGTGAGTAGCTCCATCTTCTCCTAAGGTAAGCCCTGCATGAGAAGCACATATTTTTACATTCTTTCCACTATAAGCAACCGACTGTCGGATCTGGTCATACACACGGCCAGTAGAGAAATTAGCAAATGTCGTTGTAAAAGGAATTTTTCCTCCAATGGTTAACCCGGCGCCAATACCTATCATATTGGCTTCTGCAATACCTACTTGTATAAAACGTTCGGGAAATTCTTTCATAAACTGATTCAGCTTAAGTGAACCGGCTAAATCGGCTGTAAGAGCTACAACATTGGAATTTTTTCTGGCTGCAGCTACAATGCCATCGCCGAAACCACTGCGGGTATCTTTATTTCCGGTTGATTGAATATCCTTTAATAACATATTGGTGTTTTATGTGGGGCAAATGTAAGGTTCAAAAGGCAATGGGCAATGGGTAATAGGCAATTGTCAATAGGCAATTAACAAAAGACAATAAGCAATCGGCATATGAAAATGATTAATATTTATCAGGATTATTTATCATGTGGTTTAATAACCTGCCAATTTCTTCATTTTTTTGCATGAAATTTAAATGCTGGTGAGTTTCGATATACTTGCAAGCCAATGCAAAATCCAGCCATCCTGATGTTTCCGAGTTTTCCATATCACTATCGCTGACCTTAGCAACAAAATGTGCAGGATATCGCTTCTTTCTGTAAGCTTCAAGGAGGTTTATGCAAACACTTCTTGAAGATCTTCTTATTTGATCTGTAAGAGAATAAGTTTCTTCCTTCGGAATTTTTTTAGTGATTTCAAAAATATCCATTGCTAATTCAAACGCCAACTTGTAAACTTTTGTATGTTTTACATTAACTGCCGCCATAGTTTATGTTTTATGGGTTTAGAAGTAGTTTCACTGTAAGGAGTTTGCCTATTGCCTATTGTAAATTGCTTATTGCTCAATACTAATTCAACTCTCCCGGCTGGCTTCTAAAAACTGTTTCATCGGCTTTTAAAAATTGTTCCCACTTCCAGGCTGTAGACATGATATCTTCCAGTGAGTATTTTGGATTCCAGCCTAATGTGTTTTTGGCGAGATCGTTATTGGCATAGATAGCTTCAATATCACCGGCTCTTCTGGGTCCGGTTTCATAACTCAATTTTACGTCACTTGTTTTTTCAAAGGCATGAATGGCTTCCAGAACAGAAACACCATTTCCACTACCAAGATTAAATATTTCGCATAGACTTTTATTTTTTTCTTCTTCCAGGTATTTCAACGCTAACGTATGTGCATTGGCAAGATCGCAAACATGAATATAGTCTCTGATGCAGGAACCATCTCTGGTAGCATAATCAGTTCCATGTACAAACATTTTTGGTATTCGGCCTATTGCTGTTTGGGTGATGGCAGGAACAAGATTCTGAGGTTTGCCTAATGGCATTTCGCCAATAGCAGTGGAAGGATGAGCTCCTGCAGGGTTGAAATAGCGTAAAAGAATAGTTCGCAAGCCTGTACTTTTTGAAAATTCGTTTACAATCTGTTCTCCCATAAGCTTTGTCATGCCATAAGGCGATTGTGCCGGCATTAGCAGAGTCTTTTCAGTTACCGGCATTTCATCCGCATTGCCATACACGGTACAGGAAGAAGAGAAAACAAAATTCGGTGTTTTAAATTCCTGTACACATTTCAACAAATTGACTAAAGAATTAATATTATTATCAAAATAAAGTAGCGGGTCTTTTACAGATTCTTCTACCGATTTGTAGGCCGCAAAATGAATTACGCCGGCGATGTCTGCATTTTCCAAAAAGATGGCAAAGGTGTCGTCGTAATTACTGAGATCAACTTTATAGTTCTTGATTTTTTTTCCTGTTATCTTTTCAACACCCAACAACATATTAGGGTTTGAACGGGAATTGTTATCAACAGAAATAACATCATATCCATTTTCAATCAGATCCACAATAGTATGAGAGCCGATATAACCACAACCTCCTGTTACAAGTATCTTTTGCATAAAAATCCCGACAAAAGTCAGGATTTTTATTTTAATAAGATTTAATAATTTAAAAAAGAATAACAATATGGTATATTCCGGCGGCGAGTAAAGCACTCACCGGTATCGTTAATACCCAGGCCCATATTAAACTGATGGTTATTCCCCAGCGAACTGCTGACAATCTTTTTGTGGCACCAACGCCCATGATGGCACCTGTTATAGTATGGGTTGTGCTCACAGGTATTTTTAAAGCTTCAGTAATAAATAATGTTATAGCTCCTGCAGTTTCTGCAGCCACACCCTCAAAGGGTGTTACTTTTGTAATTTTTGTACCCATTGTTTTTACAATCTTCCAGCCGCCGCTCATCGTTCCTAAACCAATAGCAGCATAACATGCAATGGGAACCCAGCCAGGCATTTGTCCAAATTCAGTAATAGTACCTCCGGCAATTAAAGCTGCTGTTATGATACCCATAACTTTTTGAGCATCATTACCACCATGGCCGATACTAAAAGCTGCGGATGATATTAACTGTAACCGCTTAAACCATTTGTTAGATTTGTGAGTATTTAATGTGCTCAGGAAAAGGGCAAAAACGGCCATTACAATTAATATGAATGCCAGTAATAACCATTTGAAATTCTTCGAATAAAAAATAACCTGCCAGATATATGTTTCGTAATGTGTTTTACTGGCAAGTACTTCTCTGCTAAATTCCAACTTTAGCGTAAGAAATGTTGCTACGATAACCAGAATAATAAGTGAGAATATTTTAGACCTGAATCCTTTTTTAAAGGAACTCATAAACCAGAGTGACATGATAAAAGCCATAAGCATACCCACTAAGGGAGCTATGAATATGAAAGCCGCTGTTTTAACGATGATGGGCGAATTTACCGATGCAAAACCTCCACTGGCAACAGCCGCTCCGGCAAAACCTCCGATTAATGTGTGTGATGAAGATGAAGGAATACCTAACCACCAGGTAAGCAAATTCCACATAATGGCAGCAATAAGACCAGCAA
Source organism: Chitinophagales bacterium (assembly GCA_038257235.1). Taxonomy (GTDB): domain Bacteria; phylum Bacteroidota; class Bacteroidia; order Chitinophagales; family Chitinophagaceae; genus JJ008. The sequence goes on along the minus strand of JBBSJN010000053.1, from coordinate 70 downwards.
AAATTACAACCATCATATTGCCGTCAGCAATTTTTTCCGGATCAACAGTTTTGGCAACAGTGTCGGCTAC
>JBBSJN010000052.1:0-15152 GCA_038257235.1 Chitinophagales bacterium | reverse complement strand
TTATCTGAAGGAACAGGCAGTATGTAAACCGTTTCATCAAAACCTGTATAAGCATTGAGGTCGGCACCAAATTCTACACCGATGCTTTGCAGATAGTTTACCAATTCATTTTTTGGGAAACGTTTAGTGCCATTAAAGTTCATGTGCTCAATAAAGTGAGCAAGGCCGAGCTGATCATCATCTTCCAACACTGAACCTGCATTTACCACTAATCGTAATTCAACTCTTTTTTCAGGTAGGTTGTTATAGCGGATATAATACGTAAGACCATTTGCTAAGCGTCCAATCTTCACCTTTGGATCTAACGGCATTACCTGTGCTGTATTTATTTGCGATGCAGCATCTGTTACAAAAAGCAACAATATGGCTAAACAAAGCCACCCTTTATTAACCTTCACCATATACATTAATTTGGATAGTAAATTTATCCAGATAGAATTGGTTAGAAAAATAAAAAATCCCGCCCCGCCTTAAGCGAAATGGGATTTAATTCGGTTCGGAATCTTTTTATTCTTGTTTTTCCTTATTATTATAGTTTTTCTCTGCTTCTTTTGCTTTGGCAAAATCAAGTACCACCCCGTTTATGCAATATCTTAAACCTGTCGGAGGTGGTCCATCTTCAAACACATGACCTAAATGAGCTTTGCAACGGCCACATTGTGTTTCCGTTCTGGTCATTCCATGAGTATTGTCCGGTGTATAAATGATGCTTTCTTTGCTAATAGGCTCATAAAAACTAGGCCAGCCACATCCGCTATCGAACTTAGTATCGCTTTTAAATAAAGGATTTCCACAAGCCGCACAGTAAAAAGTGCCTACTTCTTTAAAGTTCTCAAAAATACTTGTGTAAGGTCTTTCTGTACCCTTTTGGCGGGCAATCTGGTACACCTCTGCCGGAAGAATTTTTTTCCATTCTTCATCGGTAATTTCCACTTTAGACTTATCGGATGTTGAATAAACGGGATTATTTTTTTTGACTGTATCCATATTTGTTAACTTTTGAGATGAACTATTGCTTTGAGAATAACTGCATTGCTGAAGCAGACTGACTATCATTACAATGGCGCTATATTTCACTATTTTGTTCATAAAACTATTTATCAAATTTACGCCAATATGCCAAGAATAGTTTGTCGGATGCAGGACAAGCTGTTTTTCTTAACAAAAAAGAAAGAATCGGTGAAAAAGACAAAAAGCCCTGATGTGTTGAGAATACAAGCCCTGAATGTTATATTTGTCCGAATACAAAGTCTAGTAATTGCTTATGTTTAATTTGATTTTATTTGGCCCTCCGGGAAGTGGAAAAGGAACCCAATCGGATAATCTAGTAGAAAAATATGGATTGATTCATCTTTCGACTGGTAACTTATTAAGAGAAGAGATATCGCAAAAAACTCCTTTAGGAATTGAGGCTAAGGGTTTTATGGATAAAGGTCAATTAGTGCCTGATGAGGTTGTAATTGGAATGGTTGATTCTTACTACGACAAACATAAAGAAGCCAAAGGTTTTTTATTTGATGGATTTCCCCGTACAGTTGCCCAGGCAGAAGCATTGGATAAATTGCTTGATCTAAAGAAAACGGAAATTGCCGCTGTGCTGGCATTGGAAGTAAGTGAAGAGGAACTGGTGAAAAGATTATTGAACCGGGGCAAAACATCAGGCAGAAGCGATGATACCAATGAAGAAGTAATCAGAAAAAGATTCTCTGTTTATAGCAATGAAACAAAGCCTGTTGCAGAACATTATAAACAAGCTTACAAATTTCATCCGGTAAAAGGGGAAGGAACTGTAGAGGAAATATTTGAATCAATTTGTAAAGAGATAGACAAAAGGATTGATCAATAAAGGGATTCGATTTTTTTGTATGACGGCTCCGGTCGTCATTTTTATTTATTATGTAAATAATGGTTTTGTAAATTGCCAGATTCAAAGCAGACCATATGAGTATCGAAAAGGAAAATTTTCTTCGCACAAGGTTGGTTTCTTACTTGCAGCAACTGGATCCGTCAACACCACCACGATGGGGTAAAATGAATGTGCAGCAGATGATTGAACATTTGGCCTGCGAGGCACTCACCAATGCGAATGGCCGGCTAAAGTTTGAAAATATCATGACTCCGCCTGATCACCTGGTAAAAATGAGAGAGTTCCTGATGAGTGAAAAACCATTTAAGGAAAATACCAACAATCCGCTGATGGGCGAAGAGCCATCGCCCTTGAGATATAAAACAGTTCAGGCGGCTATCGGGAAATTGCAACAGGAGTTAATCCTTTTTTTTGAAGTGTATGAGAAAACCCCCGAACTGGTTGTTCGCAATCCTTTTTTTGGCGATTTGGATTTTGAACAAAATGTACAGTTATTACACAAGCATGCTTTCCATCATTTAAAGCAATTTGGTGTAGTTCCTTTAGACATCTTATGAAAAATTCAGATTGATTTGATTAAAACTTCGCATTTAGGAGCGAATCTGCTTTTTGCAAGCTGTTGAGAATTGCACTTTTCATTTTATCCACTTTCATTTTTTCATTTTGCAGATATTGCAGCCTTTTCTCTTTATCGTTAAGTGATGAATCCTGGTTGTACTCTGTCATCCATTTTTCCATAGCGAAATCTGCATAGTTAAGGTCTTCTGTTGCTTTATTTAATTCAGCTACATATTCTGCTCCGGCTTGTTGTGCTTTTACAGGCAACACGGCGATGGAGTCACGAGCTCTCTTTACGTTTTGTTGTGCTTTGTGGAGCTTAGCCATTTTTGACATACCAACAATATGGCCATCATCAATATCTTTTATCAAACTGTCTTCCAATGTTTTTGGAGCTTTGTCATTTGGTTTGTGCCCGTCGTGGTTGTTGTTACAAGCAATAATTGCAATTAAAAAAATTAGTGCGGGAAGAATTTTATTCATAATTAAAATGGGGTTGTATTTTCCTGTAACCAGATTACTATTTGTTCAAATTTTATATTGCCGGTCGAGATATTGAAGTTAAAAATATACGCCTCATCTGAAGCAAGCCCTCATCTCTGATTCCATGTGATCCACCATATTTTACAATGGAAGCAGTATGTAATTGCAGAATATCTTCGATAAAAATCATTCTGCTAATTTTTTTAAAACATTACCATATTTAGCTACAGCCTCTTTAAATACAGTATCAATTTTTTCCCTTCTGGTTTCTTTTTCTTCTTTTGCCAGCGTCTCTAAATAGAGATAAAACTGCTTTTACGGATTTTTCGCTTTCTAACTGAACCAATTGGTTCATGGCCATTACCTACATTTCTGCTACACTCATGAGTATAAAATTTAATACCCAAAATTACAAAACTGAATCCATTCAGGCTTAGTAGATTTGCAGCATGACGAATGACTTGCAACTCACAAAACTCGAAAACTATATTACCGGCAACTGGGTAACAGGCGATGGTGATGGCCAGGCTTTATACAATGCTGTTACAGGTGATATGATTGGTGCCGCAAGCACAAAAGGATTGGATTTTAAAAGTATTACTGAATATGCCAGAACAGTGGGTAATCCTGCCTTGCGCAAAATGACCTTTCATGCCAGAGGAAATATGCTGAAAGCATTGGCATTGCATCTGCGAAATCATTTAGAAAAGTTTTATGCAATATCCTATCAAACTGGAGCTACCAAAGCAGACAGCTGGGTAGATATTGAAGGCGGTATTGGAAATTTATTTGCGAATGCATCTCTTAGAAGAAAATTTCCTGACGAAGTTTTTTGTATTGATGGAGAAAGCCATAACCTGAGTGTGAACAAAACTTTTATGGGAACACATATTCTTTCACCAAAGGAAGGTGTGGCCATCCATATTAATGCATTCAATTTTCCGGTGTGGGGAATGCTGGAAAAAATTGCCGTGAACTTACTGGCAGGAATGCCTTGTATTGTAAAACCTGCAACAGTTACTTCATATTTAACGGAAGCTGTGGTAAAAGAAATTATTGCTTCAAAGATTTTACCGGAAGGAGCCCTGCAATTAGTATGCGGCAGTGCCGGTGATTTGTTAGACCATGTAACATCGCAGGATGTGGTAACATTCACAGGTTCTGCTACAACAGGATTAATGCTGAAATCAAATCAGCATATTTTACGGGAGTCTGTTCCTTTTACAATGGAAGCTGATTCGCTGAACTGTATTGTAATGGGGGAAGATGTGGAACCCGGTATGCCGGAGTGGGATATTTTCATAAAGGAGATAAGAAAAGAAATGACACTAAAAGCCGGGCAGCGCTGTACCGGTATTCGCAGAATATTTGTGCACTCGACTAAAATGGAAGATGTGTGGAAAGCAATTGGCAGTTCTTTATCTCAAACCATAATAGGTAATCCATTAAATGCAAAAGTGAGAATGGGTTCGCTTGCCGGACAAAAACAACGTAGCGAAGTAAAAGAACAGGTGCAGAAACTTTTAGCTTCATCACAAATTGTGTATGGCTCATTAGATAGTGTGGAAGTAGTAGATGCTGATGCAAACAAAGGTGCATTTATGGCACCGATTTTATTGATGAACGATAAACCTTTCACTGCTACAGAAGCACATGAGGTGGAAGCTTTTGGTCCGGTAAGTACGATAATGCCGTATAAAAATCTGGAAGAAGCTGTGGTGTTGAGTAAGTTAGGAAAAGGAAGTTTGTGTTCTACGATTGTAACTGCTGATTACAAACAGGCAAGACAATATGTAGTGGGTGCAGCAACGCATCACGGAAGAATATTGGTATTGAATAATGAATGTGCCAAAGAAAGTACTGGTCATGGTTCGCCATTACCGTTACTGGTGCATGGTGGTCCGGGAAGAGCCGGTGGTGGTGAAGAAATGGGAGGGATAAGAGGCGTAAAACATTATTTGCAACGAACAGCATTGCAAGGTTCGCCAACTACTATTACTGCCATCACCAATGTTTATCAACCTAATGCAAAAGGGAAAATTCCGGGTAAGCATCCTTTCAAAAAGTATTTTGAAGAATTAGTAATAGGCGACCAGATTGTTACTGAGAAAAGAGTTATTACTGCAGATGATATTGATAAATTTGCTGACTTAAGCGGCGATCATTTTTATGCTCATATCAAATCAACTGATTTTGCCGGAACCATGTTTGAACAACAAGTGGCACACGGTTATTTTATTATGAGCCTTGCAGCCGGATTGTTTGTGGACAGCTATGAAAAAAATCCGGTGCTGTTGAATTATGGTATTGATGAATTACGTTTTACCAAACCTGTTTATCCGGGAGCAGAAGTTTATATCCGTTTTACCTGTAAAGAAAAATTACCTAATGATAAAAGAGTGGTTGAAAATCCCGAAGATTTTAAAAGAGGGGATGATATTGAGAAAGGAATTGTAAAATGGCTGGTGGAATTTTTTGATGAAACGGATGAAATGACAGGTGTGGCTACTATACTTACAATGGTAAAAATAAAAAAACAATAAATTAGTAATTAACATGGCAGAGGCATACGTTAAAAGTGAATTACACAACAGTATCACCACTATTGAATTTTTTCATCCGCAAAGCAATTCATTACCAGGTAAAATTCTCGAAAAGTTATCGCAGGCTGTTCATGGTGCAGGGAATGATAAATACACAAAAGTTATTATTCTGAAATCGGCTGGTGAAAAAGCATTTTGTGCAGGGGCTTCGTTTGATGAATTGATTGCTATAAAAAATAAGCAAGAAGGGTTAGATTTTTTCAGTGGCTTTGCTAAGGTGATTAATGCTATGCGTATCTGCCCAAAGTTTATCATTGGCCGTATTCATGGGAAATGTGTGGGGGGCGGAGTTGGCCTTGCCGCCGCAGTCGATTATGCTATTGCAAACGAAGGAGCTGAAGTAAAACTGAGTGAACTGGCTGTTGGCATCGGGCCGTTTGTGGTAGGTCCGGCAGTGGAAAGAAAGATTGGAACTTCTGCATTTTCACAATTGGCCATAGATGCTTCATTGTGGCGCAATGCCGATTGGGCCAGAGGGAAGGGTTTATATGCAGAGTTACATCCTGATACGGCAGGTATGGACGAGTCAATACGCAGATTAGCTGATACATTAGCACACTCAAGTCCTGATGCAATGGCGGAAATGAAAAAAATATTCTGGCAGGGAACAGAACACTGGGATAAATTACTAATGGAAAGAGCAGCCATAAGTGGCCGCTTGGTTCTGAGTGATTTTACAAGAGAGGCGATTGGAAAGTTTAAAGCTAAATGATTTTATTCTGAATCATCATAAAATGTACCCACTTCTATGCCGGCAACCTTATTTTTGATCAGATAAAACACCATCTGTACTCCTTCATAGCCCTCCCTTACTTTTATATAGTAATGGGTCTTGCTTCGGTTGGTATAAGTGGTGTCTTCATATTCCGGAGCCATGATTAGAAAATAGTTTTCAAAAGCATCAATGATCTGTTGTTTGCTGGAGCCTATTCCAATTCCGTTTTGTGTTTTGCAAAGTGGGCTGCTTGTTTTCATTCCGGTAACCTGCATATGAAAGCTGTCACTATTTCCATAGGCCCGCACAAAACCCAAGTTTAATTCTGCATCTTTATATTTAATAGTTGCAGAATCTTCCCATGACCCAGATACGGTATCCGTAAGGTTGGCAAGTGGTATTTGCTGGTTCAGCAATTTTTCAAGTTCTTGCTGCGACATGCTTGTTTTAACAGCACCAATTCCATCGAAGGTGATGAGATAATCAGTATTTTCATTCTTGTCAATCGTTTTATCATCTTGTTTGCTGTTACAGGCAACCAAAAAAATGAGGACAGGCAGAAGTAATTTTCTCATAACAATAAGTTTAATGGTGATCTGAAATTATAAAATAAATCTGATGTCTCCCGTTTTCTATTCATTTAATGCGGAAAATTTTCAAAGGATTTGCAGAAAGCTGGCACGGCAGGATGCTGATTTGCATCTTGTTATCAAGCAGTACGGTCTGCCACCCATGTGGTCAAGACCGAATACTTTTCAATCGTTGATTCTTACTATTCTTGAACAGCAGGTTTCCCTTGCTTCAGCCTATGCAGCCTTTAAAAAGCTGAAAGAAAAGATTGGGTACGTTACACCAATTAAAATTTTGCAAATGACGGATGAAGAATTGCGAAGCTGCTATTTCAGCCGGCAGAAGATTATCTATACAAGAGAATTAGCCAATACAATTCTTTCAAAACAGATAAGTTTGAAAAAATTTGCCGTTACGTCTGACGATGTGATAAGGGATAATATGATTAAAATAAAAGGTATCGGCCATTGGACGATTGATGTGTACCTGATGCATGCATTACAACGAACAGATTTGTTTCCGCTGGGAGATATTGCGTTGGTGAATAGTTTGAAAGAAGTAAAACAATTGCCAAAGGATATTTCTAAAGAAGAGATGCTTGCCATTGCGGAACCATGGCGGCCATATAGAACTGTGGCTGCTATGATCTTATGGCATGCTTATTTAAAGAGGAAAGGAATAAAAATCCTCTCTTAATAATTTTCAAAGTCCGGAATTAAAAATTCCACAATTCACCAGCAGACCATTTAAGTATATAAATGGACTTGTTATAGTCAATTGCTGTTTCTGTAAGTTTTAAAAGTGCTTCCAATGCTTTATTTTCCCGGCTGTTTACCAGAAATAAAGAACTCTCCCCATTAAAAAAACGATTTTCTTCACCTCTTTGGAGTAGTTTAAAATTGGCATAGGTTTTTTGTAAGAGGTTTACTTGTTTTTTATAAGTGAGTTGTTGATTATAGTTGTATTTTATTTTATTCAAGACAATCAACTCTTTATTATTGAAATCTAATTGGGTTTCTGAAATTTTTAATTTTACTGATCTATACGAACCTCTTCCCTGGCTTAGTCGTAATGGCATACTGAAGTTTACAGCAAAGCGGTAATTGTTATCAAAAAGCGGTTTTGTTGCAGTCGATAAAACATTATACCCTTTTCCAAGTTGATTATATTTTATGTCCAGCTCCGGCAATAGATCTTGAAATTTTAATTTCTTTTCAATTGATAGCACCTTCAAATTATTTTTAAGCAGCAACAATTCAGGATGATTTAATTTTGCAGACGTTAATAGTGGTTCTAACTCAGGCTGAATAACAGGATCATACAACTCTTCAATTCTGGAATTGGGTTTGATTGTAAAAAAAGGCAAATTATAAGTTTCGTTGTTGTCTTTCCATAAATAACCACTAAGATTGATTGTAGCATTTTGCCAATTCAACATGGCTTCGTTTTGCAAATATTCAAATGTTTGTAACTGTGTTAATGCTTCAGTTGTATCAATGGCAGCCTTTTCTCCATTTCGGAAAGATGCGACTACCATTTCAAATCTTTTTCTATTTATATCAATTACATGGTTGTACATATTGTACACAAAATAACTTTGTGCCCATTGCCAGTAACTGTCGGCAGCTTCAATTAATAAATCATTGAGCATTATTTTCATTTCCTGTTCAGATGCAGTAACCATTATTTTAGATTGTTGTAAGACGGCCCTTCTTTTGTCCATCAATAAATTTTTGGCTAAAGGAAGGCTAATACTGACAAAGCTTGTTTTACCACTTGTTTCCTGTGGATTTGTCCGTCCTCCGGTAAGATATTCGATGCCACTTTGTACTTCGATACCATACCAGGTGGGAATATTTATCTGAAAACTATTGTTTTGGTAATAATTGATACCATCAAATAATTTGTTTTTCCCATCAGATGCCAGAACCGGATCAAAGCTGGATCGGGCCATTAATAAATCAGCTTTGGCTTTATCGATTTGTATCGATGCTTGTTTAGCTATCGGGTGAAACATTTTTACAATCTGCAAAAAACTTTCAGGAGATAGAGTTGGTATACTATCGTTTGCAAAAGCAGAACATGCCGTAGTGAGTAATGTATATAATAATATAATTATTGCTCTCATGTTAATTCTTTTTTTCAGTATAAGATGCAGGAGTATAAAAATCAGGTGGAAATCCGTTTATATTCCGCCATATTTCATACCATATAGGGACATTTTTTAACAGGGCTATTCCCTGGCAACCGGTTCCTATTTTTAATTCCTTAGGCCATTTTTTATGATGATGCTCATCTTCTTTTACAAGAACTCTGAATTTTCCATTGCTACTGACTGAATTTTCAATAGCCACAACTTCACCGCTGAAAACTCCATACGAAGCACCGGGCCAGCCGCTAAATACAATGGCCGGAAATCCATCAAATACAAAACGTACTTTCTGATTTATGCTCAGTAATGGAACATCCATTGGTTTTACGAATAGCTCTACTGCATACTCAATTTCGTTAGGAACTATCTGTACAATCATCTCTCCGTCTTTAATAATTTCACCAATACCAGCTTTTTTTGCTTTAGTAACCTGACCAGATTGTGGAGCCATGATAAAGTACATTCCACTTCTGATGTTATAATTGGAATATTGATTTTGCAGCTTTGAAATATCTTTTTGGCCTCCGGCTATTTCAGAAAGGGATTGTAGTTGTTCGCCTTGTGTTTTAGAGATTTTTTCTGAGTAATCCTGATTAATAGCCTCCAGCTCCAGTTGTGCAATAACCAGATCCTGACGAGTAGTCGCTATCTTATTCTCAGCAACAATTTTTTTGGAATATGTATTTTGGTAAACAAGATTTCTTTGTTCTAATTGTGTAAGTGATACCAGGCCGCTGTCATACATATTTTGCTGACGTTTATATTGCTGGGCACCAATTTTATAATCATTGTTTGCCGCCGCATTTTCTATACTATCACTCTGTAACTTTAGTTTGAGTTGAAGGATTTTATTTTGTATCTGGCTATACTTTAATTGACGGCTGTTACTGATTGCATTCATTTGTGTAGCAGATGTCTGTACTTTCCCCTTATAATAATCTACACTTTGCTGGCTGGCAGTTATTTGCTCGCCAGTTCTGTATATTAATTGTGGATCGAGATAGTCATCTTTTATTTCACTGATCTGTAAAATTGTGTCACCCGTTTTTACAAAATCACCTTCTTTGACATACCACTTTACAATTTTTCCGGGTATGATATTATTTAGTTCCTGTGGTCTCTGTTCCTGTCTCAAGGTAGTTACTGTCCCTTTACCTCTTATATTCTGCGTCCAGGGAAGAAACAAACTAATACAAATACAAATAAGCAGGCCAATCAACCAATATTTGATTTTACTTGATTGGTTGTACCTGTATATTGTGGAGTATGCATTTAATATTTTCATGATTTATTTTTAATTGATGATTACAGTACATCCTTCTTTTTTCAATTCTATAACCCGGTTACTTTTTTTTGTAAAATCCATGTCAGATGTTATAACCAGTACAGTAGTATTTATCATTTCATTTAACAGAAGTTGTTTTATCTGCTGTTGAAATTGTGGTTCTATGCCGGTCCAGGGTTCTTCCAGTAATAACAACTTGGGTTTGTTCAATAATGCTCTTACGAGCAGAATTTTCTTAATAGCATGAGTGGGAAGCTTTTTCCCATTTGCATTTAAATGTGTGTCATACCCGTTTTTTAAAGTGCTGATGTATTCTATCAATCCCGTTTTATTGCAGAGGATTTGAATTTCTTTTAAGTCAACATCCTTTAAGCCCATACAAATGTTCTCCATTAGGGTGCCTTCAAAAATGTCCTGCATGCTGATGATAACACCTGTTTTATTACGTAACGAATGAAGGTCATAATTCTTTAGAGGGATATCGTTTATCAGTATGGAGCCATCAAATTCTGAATAACTGCCGGCAATTAGTCTTAGTAATGTTGATTTTCCAGAACCTTCTTCACCCTGAATACAGACTTTGTCATTGGGTTCAATTTTAAAAGAAATATTTTTTAATACAGGCAACGGGTTGTCCGGGAAAGCAAAAGTGGTATGTAAAAGACTAATGCTAACGCCAGTTTCATCTGCCGGAAGTTTAACCGTTCCACCTGATTCAGATTCAATGTCTGTAATATTTTCAATTTTTTCTACGGTAGTTAGTACATCATATACACTATCCAGGTTGCTGATTAGTTTTTCAACTGAATTGATAATAGTCAGAATTACAATTTCGGCAGCAATAAACTGACCAACATTTATTTGTTGTTCAAGTAAAAGATAAGTACCTACAATCAGCATGCCAGCAGTTACCAATGTTTTAAACGCAACTAATGTTTTAAACTGGAGTTCGAGAATTTTAAAATGCTTTGTTCTACTTAACAAATAATTGGTAACCTGGTTATCTGTTTTTTCTACAAAAAAATCTGATGATTTTGCAAATTTTATTGAGCGTACTGTTCGGGCCATTTCTTCCAGCCATTGTGCCACTTTAAATTTGTCGGTACTTTCTTCAATACTTGCTTTTAAGCCACGGCTTCCTGAAAAATAAAGGATACTCCAAATGATGATGATAAGGAATGTGCCAAAAGCAATAAATACTGGATGATAAAATGACAGTAAAATCAAACCAAAAATTATCTGAATGATAGCAAGAGGGAAATCCAGAATCAGTTTTGCAAGACTCTTTTGTAGATTGGTGATGTCAAAAAATCGATTCATCAATTCAGGCAAATAATGATTATCTATGGAGGATAGTTTTACCTCCGGAATTTTATCCGCAATCGCAAAGGAGTAACGAACAAATATTTTTTGTTGAATTTTTTCAGTTACCTGCAATTGTTTTACCTGTAGTACGCCTCCTATAAATACACTTGCGACAATCAGCATAATTAGCAGGACTATAGATGATGAAGTGGTACTGGTTTGCGCAAAGCCAATGATAGCTTGAATACCTACAGGAACTGAAAGTAGAATCAGTCCCTTTAATATAGCATAAAAATAGATCGATGTAATTTCTTTTTGTTCCAGTTTAACAAGTTTAAAAATTCTTGTAACCGGACTTGGTCTCCCGTTCATAAACGAATAGTTTAAAAATAAAATGTGTGAAAAAAGGAGCAGGACATTCAGCCTACCTCCAAAGGATAAAAAAGGAAAGATTAAATAAAATCCGGTGGTGGAGTTTCTACACAATGAAGAAACTGACAGGAGCTCAAGAGATGTTGTTGAGCGAACATTTTTTGCAATTCAGATGAAGTGTCTGAAGGAAGTATAAAAGATAAATGCTTTTGTGCTTTTTCCTCTTTCTTTTCTTCGATCTTTTGCTTTTCCATATCTGCGATACATGTTACCATGTAATCAGCAATTATCTCCTTTACTGATAAAGTATAGACAAATGTAATTAGTAAAAAAAATATGGATGCGAATAGCTTCATTTCGGAATGCAAAGAAATTACCTGAAGGCTATATTTCCTAATTTAGTTTGTAATAAAATTGTAAAACTAAATATAATTATATATATCTGAAATTCAGGTGTTTAGACCACCACATACACTTAGAGTCTGCCCGGTAATATATGAAGACATATCACTTGCCAGAAACAACGTAGCATTTGCAATATCTTCCGGCGAAGCAAATTTTCCTAATGGAATTCCTGCTTTGTATTTAACAGCGGCTTCTCCATCTTTTAAATAACTGGTCATATCTGTTTCTACAAAACCAGGAGCAATAGCATTACAACGGATATTACGGCTGCCTAATTCTTTCGCTACACTTTTAGTAAAACCAATAATTCCTGCTTTGCTGGCGGCGTAACTGCTTTGTCCTGCATTACCTATTTCACCGATGATAGAACTCATATTGATAATTGAACCAGACTTTGCTTTCATCATGGGTTTAATGATCTGCTTGGTCATATAGAAAACACTGTTCAGGTTTACCTGTATTACATCATTCCATTGTTCCGGTGTCATTCGCAACAAAAGATTGTCTTTGGATATACCTGCATTGTTTACACAAATATCTACAGTGCCAAACTCCTTCAACACATCCGCTACAAAATTTTCACATTGCGTAAAATCACCGGCATTACTTTGGTATGCTTTTGCTTTTACACCAAGTCCTGTCAATTTTGTTTCTAACACATTTGCTTTTTCCGCACTACTATCACTAACATAAGTAAAAGCTACATTGGCTCCTTGTTCTGCAAATTTGATAGCAATAGCTTCACCTATTCCACGGGCAGCACCTGTAACGATAGCCACTTTTCCTTCAAGTAATTTCATAATGCTTGTATTAATTATTAAGTAGTATGTTTTTTATTCATCAGTAATATTTCTTCCAGCATCGTTCTTTCATTGGAAAGCCTTGGAACTTTATGTTGACCGCCAAGTTTGCCTTTACTCTTTAGCCATTCATTAAAAAGATCCGTTTTTGCAATATGAACAACGGGCAAACCCAAAGCAATATTTTTATGCCGTTTGGCTTCATAATCGCTGTTGACGTTTTTTAATGCTTTGTCAAGTTCAATGGTAAATTCTTCTAAACTAGCCGGTTGTTTTTCAAATTCGATCAACCATTCATGTGCACCGTTTGAGGAATCAGAAAAATAAACCGGCGCTGCTGTGTAATCATTTACAACAGCTCCTGTCTTCTCAGAAGCAATGGCAATAGCATTATCTGTATTGTCTACTATCACTTCTTCGCCAAAGGCATTCATATAATGTTTTAATCTTCCGGAAACTTTTATCCTGAAAGGATTCAACGAAGTGAATTGAATAGTGTCACCTAATAAATATCTCCACAATCCTCCGTTGGTACTAATGATTGGGGCATAATTTTTTCCGATTTCTACATCTTGTAATCCGTAAGTCAATGGCTTTTTTTTACCATATTCATTTACCGGCATGAACTCGTAAAATATGCCATGGTCGGTGAAAAGCAACATTCCTTCTTCTCCGGGTATATCCCCGATTTTTCGAGGCAGGCTCTGTGCGGCAAAAAAACCTTCGCTGGCATTGTACATTTCGAGGTAGTTGATGTCTTTACCAATCAACTTTTGAAATTGTTCCTGATAAGGAGTAAACGAAACACCGCCATGCATATATACTTCCAACGATGGCCACACTTCACTCATTGTTTTTTTACCGGTGATCTCTAAAATTCTTTTGAACAAAACCAGTGTCCAGGTTGGCACACCTGAAATGGATGTTACATTTTCTTTTATAGTGCTTTCAGCCAGTTTTTCAATTTTGTTTTCCCATTCATCCATTAAGGCAATACTTAGGTCAGGTGTTCGCAACCAATGACCCCAGAAGGGAGTGTTTTGTAAAAGGACTGCACTCAGATCGCCGTACTGAGCTTCATTATTCATTGGATTAATATTGTGGCTTCCGCCCAACACCAATCCTTTGCCTGTTAGTAATTCTGATTCGGGATTAAATAAATAGTACAGTGACAATACATCTTTCGATGCTTTAAAATGGCAATCCTGCAAACTTTCATCACTTACAGGAATGAATTTACTTTTATCGCTGGTGGTGCCGCTGCTTTTGGCAAACCAATAAATAGGAGTGTTCCATAAAATATTCTGTTCACCGTGCATGATACGTTCAATGTAGAACTTCATGTCGTTATAATCATGAATAGGAACGGCAGCTTTAAAATCACGGATGTTAAAAAGATTGGAGAAATTGTACTTTCTGCCAAACTCGGTGTATTGTGCTGATGTAACCAGATCCTGCAATACTTCCCGTTGTGCATCCACCGGATTATTTTTCCAGGCTTCTATGCGCCAGAGCCGCATACGGGCCAATGATGATATAGCAGGAGAGAGTAATTTCATTGATACCGGCAAAATAGAGAATTTGAGGCAATGAAACAGTAAAAATTTAAAACAAATAAAAGATTATAAGGATTTAAGCAGAAGTGTATGCTTTTCTGATTTGTTCTTTCAAACTTTCTTTCAAATCAGTGGGAATAAAGGAATGCTCAACAGCTTCCAGATTGCATTTCAAAAAATGCCCTTTCTTCCAGTGAAATACTTTTTCTAATACGGAGTATTCGCCAGATAAAGTTACCGGAGTTACAGTGCGGCCATCTGTATTGATGCTCATGGATACCCCGGCAGTATATATTTTATTGGCAGAATGATCTTCGATTGTATCAAAAACATTGGTTTGAATATTACTGGTAGGGCAAACCTCCAGGTGAATATTTTCTTTCTTTAAAAATGCTAATAGTGAGTCATCTTCTGCACTCCTGGTGCCATGCCCGATGCGGGAAGGATGAAACTGCTTCAAAGTTTCTTTTACACTCTCCGG
>JBBSJN010000051.1:0-15479 GCA_038257235.1 Chitinophagales bacterium | reverse complement strand
TTTATTTTTCAATTAATTTATAAAAGACCGGCCTTAACCATCCGGTCTTTTTCTTGCATATCTTTTTTTATTTCTGTTGAATAGCCAGCTTCCTGAAAAAGTTCAGCAACCTCCTTTCCAAGACTTTCATGTATCTCTATAAAAATGATTCCCTCTTTTTCGAGATGTGTTTTTCCAAAGGCGGCTATTGCTTTATAAAATAGTAGCGGATCATTATCGGGTCCAAAGAGTGCAGTTGCCGGTTCATATTGCAGCACATTGGGTTGCATAGTCTGTTTGTCTTTTTCAGGAATATAAGGCGGGTTGCTGACGATAATATCAAACATAGGTAATTGATGCCATGATTGCTGGTTTAAGAAATCAAGTAGAATAAAATTCACTTCTAAGCCTGACTCATCAGCATTTCTCTTCGCTACAGCTAAAGCTTCTTTACTGATATCGCAGCTCCATACATTTGCTTTTCTTATTCTTTTCTTTAGTGAAATAGGAATACAACCACTTCCGCTGCCAATATCGAGTATTTTTAATTCAGCTATTGGAAACCGGCAATTGCTGATGATCCATTCAACCAACTCTTCTGTTTCAGGGCGGGGAATCAATACATTTTTGTCAACATAGAATTTCATATTACCAAACCAGGCTTCATTCAAAATATATTGTACCGGTTCATGTTGTACTAATCGTTCTGCATATTGATGCAGCAACAATTCTTCTTCTCTTGTAATAGCTTCATTCTTATAGATCATCCGCTCTGCCTTTTTAGATCCTGTCAGTTTTTCCATTACCCAATCGGTTATCTGGCTGGCTTCACTTTTATTATAAATAGTGGTAAGCTTGTTCAGTAAAAAATATGATGCTTCCTGCATGGTCATGTCAGCAAACTTACAAAGTGAATAACGAATACAGCCATAGGGAAACGGTTATATTTGCAGCAATTGTTAATCAATTTTGGATACCCATCAAAAATATATGCAGCGTTGCCTGGAACTGGCAAAAAAAGGAGCTGGATTTGTATCGCCTAATCCAATGGTTGGAGCTGTTCTTGTTTTTAAAGAGAGAATCATCGGTGAAGGCTGGCACCAGCAATACGGAGCAGCTCATGCAGAAGTTAACTGTATTGATGATGCGATTATGCGTCTGAACGCTGAAAGCGGTCGGAAGCATGATATAATAGAAAAATCTACATTATATGTTTCTTTAGAGCCCTGTGCACATTTTGGAAAAACGCCACCTTGTTGTGATCTGATTATTAAAAATAAAATCCCGAAGGTTGTTATTGGTTGCAGAGATCCATTTGAAGTAGAGAATGCCTGCCGGAATGGCAAAGTCGGGTCGGGTAAAGGGATTGAAAAACTCAAAGCAGCAGGAGTGGAAGTTATTCAAGGTATTCTTGAAGCTGAATGTATAGCATTGAATAAACGTTTCTTTACTTTTCATGATAAAAAAAGACCTTATGTGATTTTGAAATGGGCACAGACGGCTGATGGGAAAATAGCCCCCCTAAACCTGCCTGCCGGCAGGCAGGTCCCAAACGAAGGAGGGACTTTGAACTCCGATAGTTTTAATATTTCTACTGATAAAAGAAATTATAAAGTAAGAGACAATCAGAACCCTCCTTCGGAGGGCAGGGAGGTCGAACGTCTGCTGATCAGTAATGAATACTCGAATCGCCTTGTGCATCAATGGCGGAGTGAAGAGGCATCAATTTTGGTTGGAACGAATACTGCTTTATTAGATGATCCGGAATTAACAACCAGACTTTGGGAAGGAAATTCACCAATACGTTTAGTGCTTGACATGAACTTACGGCTAGCTACACATCTGAAATTGTTTAATAAAAAAATAAAGACGATTGTTTTTAATGCTGTTAAGCAGGAAGAAAATGAAAATCTTATTTATTTCAAAATTGACAAAGCTGAAAATATAGTTACGCAAATATTGAAAGCTTTGCATCAGCTAAATATTCAATCAGTATTAGTAGAAGGCGGCGCAAAATTATTACAAAGTTTTATTGATGCAAGATTGTGGGATGAAGCAAGAATAATTAGTAATGAAGAATTAATGATTAATAATGCCTGCCTGCCGGACAGGCAGGGTTTATCTGCTCCATTACTTACAAATGATTTTAAGATTAATGAAGAGAAGATACTTTCTGATAAAATAGAATATTACACAAGAACAAACACTGACTAACGACTCAAGACTAATGACTACCGACTCTCACTACTATACTATTGAAAAGCCATCTGTTGCTGAATTTAAGGAAAGAGGTAGCAAGTTTATTGGGTATGCCTTTCCTATAGCAGATGTTGCTGAATTCAAATTGCGATTGGCTGAAATAAAAAAAGAGCATCCAAAAGCTACCCATCATTGTTTTGCTTATCGTTTGGGATTGGATGCCCGTCCGAACGCCAGCCCGAAAGATTCATTCTGGCGGGGCAACACTTTTCGGGTTAGTGATGATGGCGAACCTTCCGGTTCTGCTGGAAAACCGATTCTTGGGCAAATAGACAGCAAACAAGTAACGAATGTGCTGGTTATTGTTGTTCGTTATTTTGGAGGAACTCAATTGGGAATTCCCGGATTGATTACAGCATATAAAACAACAGCTGCTTTTGCTTTGCAAACAACAGCCATTGTACAAAAGCCGGTACTGCATCATTTTCAGTTACAGTTTGATTACACACAAATGAATGAAGTGATGATAGTGGTAAAACAATTTGATTGTGTGGTGGAGAAACAAGAGATGCAATTATTTTGCTCAATGAATATAGGCGTCCCGCAAAACTGGCTGCAGGAAGTGGAGAATAAATTGAATGATTTGAGAGGAGTGGAGGTGAAAAGATAGTAATATGAATTTGCAGAGTTATTGCTGATAAAGGAGACTACTAAATTCCCCGATAGTTATAATTTCAAGGGGAGGGAAGGAGTTTGTTTTAAGGTTTGTAATTGAAGTGTCGTTGGAAATCAAAAAATTTGCATTTGCAGCGATATATGTATCAATAAACTTATTATCATCATCGTCTTTGCTGATTAATTGCCAATTGAAATGTACAAATATTTGTTCAAAGTTGTCACTGGTTTCAAATAGTCCCAATAAATATTGGTTACATTGTTCCCCCAGAAACGATTAAAGACTTCTTCATATTCAAGTAGAATCTCGCTGCTTGCACAAATACTGAATCTGTTTTCAAGAAAAGCATCGAACACATTTCTATAAGAGGATTTTTTTCCAATGCAGCTTATCAGGCAGTTGGTATCAATGACAATATTCATTTACCACTTTGTGGTTTGGTAATACCAGGATTAGTTTTTAGCCAGCTATCATATACTGCAGCAGTATAATTTTTCACATTTTCTGCTTTTTCTATTGCATCGTCTAATTGTCTGGCAAAATAATGGCGTAGCAAAGATTTAATATCTGCCAACTGCTCTTCTGTAGCCATATATTTCAGGCTTCTTAGAAATTCCAATTGAAGCTTATTAAGATTTTTGTCGTTTGGTGCTGTTTGTGCCATTTCTATATTTTTTTTGCATAGTGAAATTACAAAAATTTGGAACAAATGCGATACAGATTTTAGAAGGTTATAATTATGTGAAGGAATTAGGGGTGAGATTTTAATTCTTGCGCAACACCAATGTACTCATACAACGCAGGTCATCTACATTAACTGTTTTAAAGGGTTCTAAGAAGGATAGATTATTTTCCTGCATACATTCGGCTAATAATTCTTTAGTGAGCAGGAAACGGTCGGTACCATCTGGTAACTTATAAACACCATCACCAATTAAATGTATTTTGTCTTCAAAACCAATATCGGCTGCAATGCGGAATAATAAAGAACCGCCCGGCTTTACTATACGAACCAATTCCCCAAACATTTTTTTAAAATGAGTCTTATTCGTTGCGAAATGCAATACAGCTATGCAAACAATATGATCAAAATAATTATTACGGAACGGAGTTTTGTCAACAGATGAAACCAGGAAATTTTCTTTTGGAATGGCAGCGTTGGCAGATCTTAGCTGACTAATTATTTCGTTATTGGTATCAATGGCATAAACCTCAAAATTATTCTGCCGGAACCAATGCATATTCCGGCCGCTGCCACAACCGGCATCGAGTATCTTTTCATTTTCCTGATATCTTCCTTTCATTATTTGATCAATAAGGTAGATGTCGGTTTGGCTGAGGAGTTTGGATATAGAGTTTTCTTTTTTCATTTAAAAATTCATTTAAACCGCTCACTCACCACCAACTCCTTACTTCCCGGTGTGTAAGTATAAAACCCTTCACCACTTTTTACACCAAGTTTACCAGCAGTTACCATATTCACCAATAAAGGACAAGGTGCATATTTTGGATTGCCAAAGCCATCATGTAGTACATGCAGAATGGAAAGGCAAACATCGAGGCCAATAAAGTCGGCGAGTTGTAATGGTCCCATCGGGTGAGCCATACCGAGTTTCATTACTGTATCTATTTCTTCCACACCGGCTACGCCTTCGTACAAACTATAAATTGCTTCGTTGATCATTGGCATCAGAATACGGTTGGCAATAAAGCCGGGATAATCATTAACAGCACAGGGAACTTTGCCAAGTTGTTTGCTTAGTTCAACAATCGTATTGGTTACTTCTTTTGTAGTGGCATAACCATTGATGATCTCTACCAATTTCATTATTGGCACAGGATTCATAAAATGCATACCGATCACTTTTCCGGCACGGCTGGTTGATGCTGCAATTTTTGTAATGGAGATAGAAGATGTATTGGTGGCAAGTATTGCATCTTTGGGAGCATACATATCGAGCTGCTCAAATATTTTCAGCTTCAGGTCAATATTTTCTGTGGCTGCTTCAATTATTAGTTCTGCATCCTTTACTCCTTCAATGATATTTGATTCAGTAGAAATATTGCCTAAAGCAGTTGCTTTCTGCTTTTCTGTTACTATGCCTTTGGCTACCTGCCTGTCAAAGTTTTTGCCGATGTTGGCAACGGCTTTATCCAGTTGCGCCATTGACACATCGACTATTGTCACCTTGAAACCTGCCTGTGCAAATACATGTGCAATGCCATTGCCCATTGTGCCGGCACCGATTACGGAAATACCCCCAGTGATAGTCATAAAGAATAATTTTTCGTTATTCCCCAAAAGGGGAGAATTATAAATTTCACTTTTGGTAAAAGTGAACGATTCATTTACAAATGTAAGAATAATGAGAGTTTCCCCTCCTTGGAAGGGCGGATAGAGGAAAATTATTTGCTTTAAAATATTTGGGGTGGGTTCTGATCAATGAACAGAACGATGAACAGTGCGACGCAACAGACGATGCCATGAAAAATTGGAGCTGGCAACAAAACCCCTGATAAATTTCCTCTATAATAAATTTTCGATTCCCTATAGGAAGAGATATAAATTCACTTTTTGGGAAAAAATAATTTCTATGAGAAATTTACTTCTTGGAAAGATTGATAAATCTAAGTTCCCCTTTAGGGGACAGGGGCAAGGACAGGGGTTACTTATTCTTAAAATCTCCTCGCTTCCATGCCTGAATAAATTCGCCCCATGCTGCGGGATTGAAAATATTCATGGGAGGTGTTTGTCCCTGGTACACGGCACGGTTAGCAACTTTGTTCATTTGTATACGGGTAGCTTCGCCGCCATCGCCGGGAATAGTTTTTAACCAGATGCGTCGCTTGGCAGCACTGGTATTCTGACGGGCAACTTCAATATCATCGTCAGGAACTTTAGTTTTTACAAAATCTCTGGCAAACTGTTCCGGCGTAGGCCGTGGTTTAATGATAGTAGCTGGCAGATAAACAGTGTCGATCACCATCAATTGCACCATGCTGTATTGATTGCCTTCAATATTTCGGGGAATAGTAACGAGTTTAGATTTATAAGTGACATGCGAAAACTCTACCTGATCGCCTTTTAATACTACGATGGAAAAAACACCCTGATTGTTGGTGATGGTTCCGCGGTTCTGACCTTTTACAACAATGCTTACTGCAGGAATACCCACAAGACTGTCGGCCGTCATGACGACACCGTATAATTGCACCACAGAATCTCTGGAAGTTTCGAATTGGGCTCTGGCTGCTTGTGTAAGGATTAGGAAGAATAATCCTGAAAAGAGTAAATGTTTTTTCACTGGGTCAAAAATAAACACAAGTTGCTGATTTCGTAAAAGAATTTGCCCCGCACAATGGTTAACTTTGTGCTTTAAATTGACTTTTAACAAATACTTGGAATATGACGAAGGAAAAAGTAATGGAAGCATTGAGTAATGTGCAGGAACCTGACCTTGGAAAAGACCTGGTTACGCTGAATATGATTAAGGATCTGGAGATCGAAGGCAATAATGTTTCGTTTACGATAGTGCTGACGACACCAGCTTGCCCGATGAAAGAAATGATGCAGAATGCCTGTATCAATGCGATAAAATTACTGGTGAATAAGGAAGCTGTGGTGAAAGTGAATTTTACTTCCAACACAACAACGAAAAGAACTGACCCCGGAACAGTGTTGCCAAAAGTGAAAAATATAATTGCTGTAGTGAGTGGAAAAGGCGGTGTTGGCAAATCAACTGTGGCAGCAAATCTTGCTCTTGCATTATCGCAAGGCGGAGCAAAGGTTGGGTTGATGGATGCGGATATTTATGGGCCAAGTGTGCCGATCATGTTTGGTGTAAGAGGTGAAAGACCGTTGATGATTGATGTGGGTGCAGAGAAGCCAATGATTGCACCGTTGGAGCGTTATGGATTGAAGTTAATAAGTATCGGCTTATTGGTTGATGAAAAAAATGCAGTGGTATGGAGAGGACCCATGGCGAGCAGTGCAATAAGACAATTTGTAACGGATGTATATTGGGATGAGCTTGATTATCTGGTTGTGGATATGCCCCCAGGCACCGGTGATATACATTTAACACTGATGCAGACAGTGCCAGTAACTGGTGCAGTAATCGTTACTACACCGCAGGATGTGGCTTTGGCAGATGCGAAAAAAGGAATTGCAATGTTTGGTCAGGCACAGATGAATGTACCTATCATTGGACTGGTAGAGAATATGAGTTATTTCACTCCGGCGGAATTACCTGATAATAAATATTACATTTTTGGTAAAGATGGTGGTAAGCATCTGGCGGATGAATATGATATTCCTTTTTTGGGACAAATACCATTGGTACAAAGCATCCGTGAAGGTGGCGATGAGGGAATACCTGTAATGATGAGTGATGATGCGGTTACTAAAAAAGCATTTGAAGGATTTGCTGCACATGTAGTGAGAAGTATTTCGATGCGGAATGCGAATATTAGTGCGGAGAAGATTGCAGAGACGGTATAAATGTGTTGGAGGTTGGATGTTGGATGTTGGAGGTTGTCGTGATATTTGAATATTCTTTTTTTATGGCTACAGTTACTAAGTTTGAAGATTTGGAAGTATGGAAGCTGGCGAGGGAGCAGGCTAAAGCAATTTATGCTTTGACAAATGAAGGAAGTTTTGCAAAAGATTTTAGCTTGAAAGATCAGATAAACAGATCGGCAGGTTCTGCCATGGATAATATTGCTGAAGGATTTGAACGTTTTACGAATAAAGAATTTGCTCAATATTTGATAATTTCAAAAGGTTCAAATGGTGAAGTAAGGTCGCAGTTGTACAGAGCATTTGATAAAGGACATATTACAGAAGAAATATTAAATGAAAGATTGGAATTTTCAGTTATGTTGGGAAATAAAATAAAATCTTTTCTTGATTATTTACAATCTTCAAAATATAAAAGCAAGCCTAGGAAGGAGGGTTAACATCCAACATTTAACATCAAACCTCGAACCTCGAACAATAGTATGTACAAACTCCCTTATTATAACGAAGTCGATGAAGAGATCGTAAAACAATTCGTTCGTGACCATCCATTTGCTTTTATTGCCGGCAGCGATGCGGAAAATAAACCAGTTGCAACTCAAGTGCCTTTATTTATTGATGAAAGGGATGAGAAACTTTTTCTTACCGGGCATATTATGAGAAACACAGATCATCACAAAGCATTTGAGCAAAACCAAAATGTGCTGGCTGTATTTACAGGTCCGCATACTTATGTCAGTGCAACATGGTACGACAATCCATACCAGGCCAGTACCTGGAATTTTATGAGTGTTCATGCAAAAGGAATTATACGCTTTGGAAATGATGAAGAACTGATTGCAATTCTGAAACGACTTACACTCCATTATGAAAATAATAACACCACTTCAACAACTGTATTTGAAAACCTCCCGGCAGAATACACAAACAGACTTATTAAAGCAATTGTTGCTTTTGAAATAGAAGTAACATCTTTAGCACATGTTTTTAAACTGAGCCAGGACCGGGATGAAAAAAGTTATGATAACATCATTCATAAGCTAAAAGAACAAGATGGCGATGCAAAAGAGATAGCTGTAATAATGGAAAATAGAAAATCAAAAGTATTCCCATCATGAAAAATCATGTTTGTTTTTTTATACTAATAATAGGAATGGCTTGTAAAAATACCAAGACGCTTACTGGCTCCCCTTTAGGGGATGGGGGCATGAGCTTTGATAAACAAGGTCACCGTGGTTGCCGTGGATTGATGCCGGAGAATACTATTCCCGCAATGATCAATGCAATAGGTTTGGGAGTTACTACACTAGAGATGGATGTTGTTATTACAAAAGATAAGAAAGTCATTCTTTCACATGAACCATGGTTTGGCCAGGAAATTACAACATTGCCTGATGGAAGTTATATGGGGCCAAGACAAGAGAGAGCATATAACATTAATTGGATGACATATGAGCAAACGCAGACATTTGATGTAGGGATGAAGCCACATCCACGGTTTCCGCAACAGCAGAAGATGAAAGTAACAAAGCCGTTGCTGAGTGATGTGATAGATAGTGTGAATAAAGATATGATGACCAGAAGAAGACCATTTCCGTTCTATAATATTGAAACAAAAACAAATCCGGAATTTGATGGAGTGTTTCATCCAAAGCCTGAGGAATTTGTTGATTTGCTAATGGCAGTGATTATAGAAAAAGGCATTGAAGAACAGGTTATCATTCAGTCTTTTGATTTCAGAACACTACAGTATTTGCATGAAAAATATCCTGCTATTAAAACGGCTATGCTAATTGAAGATTTTGATAAGAGGAGTTTAGATGATCAGTTAAAGACGTTAGGTTTTATTCCAACCATTTATAGTCCTGCTTACCAATTGGTGAATGAAAAACTCTTGAAGCAATGTCATTCAAAGAATATAAAAGTAATTCCCTGGACAGTCAATGATAAACCGACAATAGATAAATTAAGGAAAATGGGAGTGGATGGAGTTATTTCAGACTATCCGAATCTTTTTAATGAGTAACATGTTAATAGAATTCAGGAAGATTCTTTTTCTTTAACCCTAACCATTCTACTGCATTTTTATAGAGCAGTTTATTGGTCATTTTTTTCC
This sequence comes from Chitinophagales bacterium, assembly GCA_038257235.1. Taxonomy (GTDB): domain Bacteria; phylum Bacteroidota; class Bacteroidia; order Chitinophagales; family Chitinophagaceae; genus JJ008. The sequence goes on along the minus strand of JBBSJN010000051.1, from coordinate 5,990 downwards.
CAAGATCCATTTTCTCGATCAGTTTACCGGGTTTATGTTCTCCCAATGGAAAAGGGTAATCACTTCCAAGGCAGATAAAGTCTTCTCCCATCAGGTCGATAAGAAAAGTCATTGCATTTCTGTCATGCACCAAACTATCTACCCAGAATTTCCCCAGATAGTTTTTTGGATTAATTGGATTATCAACAGCAACCAGATCAGGCCGAACTTTATATCCATGTTCTATTCTACCGATTGTAATTGGGAAGGATCCGCCGCCATGTGCAAATGCCACTTTGAGCTTTGGAAATTTTTCGAATACGCCACCGAAAATCATAGAACAAATAGCTCTCGAAGTTTCAGCAGGCATTCCCACCAGCCAGGGTAGCCAGTATTTTTCCATTTGTTCAGCACCCATCATTTCCCAGGGATGAATAAATAAAGAACAGTTTAATTTTTCCGCAGCTTCATAAAAAGGGAAAAAGGATTCGTCAGATAAATTTTTGCCATTGATGTTAGAGCCTATCTCTAACCCCGGCATTCTTAATTCTTTCATGCATCGTTCCATTTCTTTTGTAGCAAGATCAACATCCTGCAAGGGAACTGTTCCCAATCCGATAAAATGATCCGATTCTTTTGAAACAGTTTCCGCAATATGGTCGTTCAAAAATCTTGATGTTTCTAAACCATCTGCTGGCTTCGCCCAATAATTAAATAATACCGGAATAGTAGAAAGCACCTGCATATTCACATCGGTGTCTTCCATTTCTTTTATTCTCGCTTCCGGTCTGTAACAATTCTCTTCCACTACCCGAAAAAGTTTGTCGCCTTTTATCATACAAGCTTCGCAGTTGCGATGCTCCAGGTGTATGAATTCGCCATAACCAAATTTTTCGGTCCAGTTCGGCATCTTCTCAGGCATAATGTGAGTATGTATATCAATCTTCATTTATACAAATTATAAGTGCAGCTTAAAATAATTTACCAAAAGAGCCACCAAAGAATGGTGCAAATCCATTCTGATTTACAACAGGTGTTAAACTGATCCGCCACATAAATGATTTTTTTGTATGCTTCCTGTAACCAATCGTCGGAAAGTAGTTGCCAAAATTTGTTCGCTTTTTATTAAGGTCTGGTTCAAGGTATAATGAAACATTGACTTTTGTCCAGGTGGCACCAAATCCAAGTTCCATGTATGATTTATTCTGTTGCAATTCAAACAAATAATTTATTCCAATCGGAATTGTCAATTCAAAAGGATTCAAAGAATAAAAGCCGATACCGGCTCTGATGCCAAAGCCGGGTTTTTTTGTTAGCTGGTAATCATAATTTACCGATGTAAATAATCCATTGCCTCCCAGTTCAAGGTACACACTTTGTCTCTTGCTGATTGATTGGCCGAATAAAAAAGATGAGCAACAAAAAATTAAAAAACTTAAAAACAAAAAACGCATATCCGAAATAAATTGGTCTGGTGTATAAAGCCGGTTACTATTTTTTTACAGGTGGTTCCATTACTGTACCACATTTTTTGCAAGTCCGTAATTCCTCACTTTCCCAGAATTTATCCATTACCGGTGGCAATTGTTTTACGATGTCTTTTACAAACAAACTGTCTTCATGTAATTTGTTGCCGCAGTTTTCGCAAAACCAGAGAAAGGCATCTTTCTCATCTTCTTCATCCTCTCTTACTTTTTCGATAACGAGGCCAACAGTATTTTGACCCCGTTGTGGTGAGTGTGGAGTTTTTGGTGGCAGCAAAAACATATCACCTTCATTGATGGGAATATCTTTTGGCACACCGTCATCAATTATTTTCAACACAATATTTCCTTCCACCTGGTAATACAATTCTTCACTTTCGTTGTAGTGATAATCTTTGCGGGCATTCGGTCCGCCAACCACCATTACGATGAAATTCTCAGCATCTTTATAAATGCATTGATTACCGACCGGAGGCTTTAAAAGGCTTCTGTTTTCATCAATCCATTTTTTCAGATTGAAAGGTGCAAGTACAGGCATAGCGATAGTTTTTTGTTAACCAACTTCAGTATTTCATAGCATCGTCCCTTGTGTCACTCACTTCATCTACATGAATTCTACTGAGCTTATCGAATTCTCAGCTTTTTTAATTGCGAAAAATTACAACAATTTTCTTTAGGTTTGAAGATATGAATCTCTCCTTAGAAGAAAAAAATGCAATTATCTGTGGCAGCACACAGGGTATTGGTTTAGCAATAGCTGAAGAATTGGCATTATTGGGTGCCAATTGCACATTAATTGCAAGAAATGAAGAGACTTTACAAAATGCCGTCTTAAAATTGGATACACAACTAAGACAACAGCATGGATATTTAGTTGCAGATTTCACCAAGCCTGATGAGTTAAAAAAAGTAATTGAAAAACATGTAGAAAAAAATACTGTTCATATCCTGATCAATAATTCCGGCGGACCCGCAGCAGGTCCCATAATTGATGCAACTGAAGAGGCTTTTCTGAATACCTTTAATCAGCATCTAATCTGTAATCATATTTTGACTCAGGCGGTTGTTCCTTCTATGAAAAATGAGGGATATGGCAGGATTGTAAATGTAATTTCAACTTCCGTAAAAATTCCGTTGAAGAATCTGGGAGTAAGTAATACAATCCGCGGAGCAGTTGCCAGTTGGGCAAAGAGTATGGCGAATGAATTAGGGCAATATAATATTACTGTGAATAATGTATTGCCTGGGTTCACCTCAACAAAGCGTTTATCAACGCTGATTGACAATATTGCTAAAAAAGGAAACACAGTTGTAGAAATTGTCGAAAAGAATATGATAGAAGAAGTTCCGATGAAACGATTTGCAGATGCATCTGAAATTGCTTCGGTCGCTGCTTTTTTGGCATCGCCTGCTGCATCTTATGTAAATGGAGTAAGTATTCCTGTCGATGGTGGAAGAACCGGAAGTATTTAATATTAATTAAATGAAACTAGATATTCCATATCATCTGGAAAATTATATTGGTGGGAACCTCATAGGTCCGCTTAGCGGAAATTTCATTGACAATTTTAATCCTGCCACAGGAGAAATTGTTGGCCAGGTTCCAGATAGTAATGAGAAGGATATCAATATTGCTGTTGAAGCCGCTAAAAAAGCTTTTAAAGAATGGAGTGTCTCGCCAGTTGAGCAACGGTTCAGAATTCTAAACCGCATTGCTGAATTGATTGAAGAAAACCTCGATGAACTGGCACTAGCCGAAACAAATGATAATGGCAAGCCACTTTGGTTAGCCAAACAAGTTGATATTCCAAGAGCATCTGCTAATTTCAGATTCTTTGCAACAGGCATAATGCATTTTGCAACTGAGAGTCACAATATGGAAGATAAAGCCGTGAACTATACGCTTCGTCAGCCGATTGGGATTGTTGGTTGTATCTCTCCCTGGAATTTGCCTTTGTATTTATTCACCTGGAAAATTGCGCCAGCATTAGCAGCAGGTAATTGTGTGATTGCAAAACCATCAGAAGTAACACCAGTTACTGCTTTTCTACTTTCTAAAATTTGTAAAGAAGCAGGTTTGCCGGATGGAGTATTAAATATTGTTCATGGCACCGGTGCAGTTACCGGCGAAGCGATTGTAAAACATCCGGATATAAAAGCCATTTCGTTTACTGGAAGTACGCAGGCTGGTGAACGGATTGCGAGTCTTGCTGCGCCAAAATTTAAAAAATTATCACTGGAATTGGGTGGCAAAAACCCAAATATCATTTTTGCAGATGTAGCCAATCATGAAGGCTCCTGGAAGAAAATGTTGTTTAACACAATCCGTTCTTCTTTTGCCAATCAGGGAGAAATATGTTTATGCGGCAGCAGGATATTGATTGAAGAAAGTATTTATGAAAAGTTCAAAACTGATTTTATCGACTGGATATATAAAGGTTTAAAAGTTGGCGACCCACTGGAAGAAGAAACAAAACAAGGTGCAATAGTAAGTAAAGTGCATTTTGATAAAATTGTCCGCTGTATTGATACCGCAAAACAGGAAGGCGGAAAAATTTTATGTGGAGGCAAAGCTGTAAAACTGGAAGGCCGTTGTGCAAATGGTTATTTTATTGAACCAACGGTTATTGAAGGGTTAGACCAGCAATGCAAAACAAACCAGGAAGAAATTTTTGGCCCTGTCGTTACGCTGCAGACTTTTAAAACTGAAGAAGAAGCAATTGAATTGTCAAACGCAACAGAATATGGATTAGCAGCAAGCATCTGGACAAATGATATATCAAAAGCTAACCGGGTAGCTGCAAAAATTGAGAGTGGTATCATTTGGATCAATTGCTGGCTACTCCGGGATTTAAGAACACCTTTCGGTGGTGTAAAGAATAGTGGAGTTGGTAGAGAAGGTGGTTGGGAGGCATTAAAGTTTTTTACCGAAGCGAAGAATGTTTGTATAGAGCTTTAGTATTTAATTAGGGGTTGGGGGTTTGGTGTTGCTTTAATGTAATATCTTTTTATATGGCTACTATCAAGAAGTTTGAAGATTTGGAAATCTGACAGCTGTCAAGGAGTTTGGAAAATATGATATTTGAAGAAACAACTAAAGGAAATCTTGCTAAGGATTATAAGTTGAAAGACCAGATGAATGCTTCATCGGGTTCTGTTATGGATAACATTGCTGAAGGGTTTGGAAGGGCAAGCAGATTGGAATTCATTCAATTTCTGAGTATCTCAAATGCATCTGGAAATGAATTACAATCTCAGTTGTATCGTTGTTTTGACAGAAAATATATTTCTAAAGAAAGATTTGATGAGTTGTATCTTTTGGCAGATTTGGTTTGTAAGAAGATTAATGCTTTTATGAGCTATTTGAATAAATCACTAATTAAAGGACAAAAATTTGCAAATAGGAAAACTATAAAGTAAATGAACCCCAAACTCCCAACCCCAAACTCAATAACTGTTACTGAAAATGCATCAACCCCTCTCGGTGCATATCCTCATGCAAGACGAGTAGGAAATCTTTTATTCCTTTCCGGTATTGGCCCCAGAAATCCGAAGGACAATTCCATTCCTGGATTAGAATTAGATAAAGACGGTAATATAGTTAAGTATGATATCGAAGCAGAATGTCACTCTGTTTTTGCAAATATTAAAGCAGTGTTGGAAGCAAGTGGCAGCAGTTGGGATAAAATAATTGATGTGACAGTTTTCTTAACGAATATGAAAAAAGATTTTGCAATATATAATAAGATTTATGCAGCATATTTTACTTCTGTACAGGCTTGCCGTACAACGGTTGAAGTAAAAAGTTTGCCAACGCCAATTGCGATAGAATTAAAAGTAATTGCCACAATAGATTAAATTGCCACAAAGGCACGAAGCCGCAAAGAATCCCTTAGAGCCTTAGTGTCTTCGTAGCAAAATGAATAATATGGATTATCAAAACACATTAGAATTTGCTTTAGCAATGGATGAGCAAGATACTCTTAGCTCTTTCCGTTCGAAATTCTTTATCCCGCAGCATGAAGGAAGAGACTCCGTTTATTTGACAGGCAACTCTCTTGGTCTGCAACCAAAAACAACTGCTGAATATGTTCAACAGGAATTAAATGATTGGGCAAAGCTAGGAGTAGAAGGACATTTTCAGGCAAAGAACCCATGGATGCCTTATCATGAAATTTTTCCAAAGCACTTATCTAAAATTATTGGCTGCAAAGAACATGAAGTAGTAGTGATGAACCAACTGACAGTCAATCTGCATTTGCTCATGGTAAGTTTTTACAGGCCAACAAAACAACGTTATAAAATTATTTGCGAGGCCAAAGCATTTCCTTCTGATCAATATGCTTTTGAGTCACAAGCAAAATTTCATGATTTCAAACCTGAAGAAGCCGTGATCGAAGTTTCTCCACGAGAAGGAGAACATACATTACGAACTGAAGATATTCTTTTAGTGATAAAAGAACATGGAGAATCGGTAGCTGTTGTTTTGTTCGGTGGTGTAAACTATTACACCGGTCAGTTGTTTGA
>JBBSJN010000050.1:0-15511 GCA_038257235.1 Chitinophagales bacterium | reverse complement strand
TTACAATTTTGAATAAACAATACGAAGTCGCATTCGTTGAGTTGGATGATTACCACCACCAACTCTTACTCTGCCTTTAGCAATACTTGGATTAACATTTACAGGCACTGTTATATCACCACCCGGAGGTATACCAAATTGTTCCAAAAATGAGAAAGGAGCAAAAAGGCGGAGGTCGTATAATGATTGTGTTCCGGTTAATACATGCTGAACATACCGTGACACATTAAATTTCCAGACTCTTATTTTATTTCCAGCTCCGTCAACAGATATATAAGGAAGGCTACCAAAACTCAAAAGATTAAAACTTGCACCTCCCGTATTGTCTATCGTTAAATCGTAAGGAATAGTTCTGTATTTATAATTTGCAGTTATGCTCGGGTCTGATGCATCCAGATAAAGCAAATCCGGCGCCCTGAATGTGCTATCACTTATATCATAAAGCTGTTCGATTATCATCTCTGCTCTATGCACAACCCTGTTACCTATTGTTGGCAAATCTGGTATTTTAATCGTGGCAAAAGTCCCGGGTGTATTTTGAATATACACTATTTGGTCAGGAACTGAGCCTCCAACTGCAGCTTCTACCGGCGTACCTGTATAATCCCGTTTAATATAATTTGCCGCTGCACAAAATGAACCATTAAAAGAAAAATATTTAACCGTAGTATCATATTTCGGTCCTCCTGTTGAGCTTGTATCATTCCGGTAATAAATTGCCAATGCTGTATTAGCACCATTTAAACCAAATCCCATTATGGCATTACCTGAACTCATCGATCGCACTGCAAACCCTTTGAATTTTGTCTTAAAAGCAGAATCATTTGCATATGCTCCATTCAAAGAAGTCCTGACAGAATCATAAGACAATAACCTTGTTCCAAAACTATTGGCAAGGCGTATCCGCAATTGATTGGCTGTTGTATCCCTGAAAGCTTTCACAGAGTCTTTTAACGTTCTAGGTGCAAATGTCTTTGAACCCAGCACATTAGAATATGTAAAATGCTCCTTTCTTATCAGATAATTTGAGTCACTCCTGAAATTATTAGAAGGGTTTTGATCTATTTCATAAACATTTACCGTTTGCACTGTATTTGTATCCCCATAAGTTTCTATATAACTCATTAATAATACTACAGAGTCAATCAGAAGTTTGGCTGGAACATTGCCAAAACTATATGGATAACTTGGCGGCTTTAATTCAAAAAACATACGGGAATCTGTCTTTCCAAAAAAAGGATCATTATTAATTATACCCAGAAAAAATTCCTGATTCTTATCTAATCTTTGTGAATCAGTAACCATCCCAAATGTATCATTGAAAGCCTGTACACTAATTAAGGTATCAAAAGTATTAATACCATCAACCGGGGGAATAAGACCGCCACCGAGTTCTGTTGCTTCGTTAATTTTTCTACAAGCAGAAAATACAATAGCAACCGTGGCAACGATTGCTATCAGGTATAAAAAGAAATATCTGTTCTTCACAAAGTAAATTTATATCCGGGTTAGTGATTTTATTTGCTCGCAAGGTCGTTATAGAGTTGTAAATAGTCTGTTAAATCTCCGTCTTCAGTATAAGGAAGTGTTTTCTTACCTCTTACTTTAGAAAATTCATCCACCAGTTTTTTCTCTATTTTTTCAGCACCAAATGTAATGGCATCTGCATAAGTGGCGCCTCCACGAAACATAGCAGTATTCGTCGTTTCTTTAAACGGTTCCAGGTCTTTCTCTTTTAAAGAGGGGTGAATCAGCGCTTCTTTTATGAATTTAGCTCCCAGCTTTTCTTTAAATGTATTTTGCCCAATTGTATAAACTATTTTGCTATGTGCAAAAACCGGCTCCTTTTTATACACAGTTTTTAAGTAGGCGGGAATAAGTCCTGTCATCCAGCCACTGCAATGAATAATATCTGGTGGCCATCCGAATTTCTTCACCGTTTCCAATGCTCCCTTACAATAAAAAATTGTTCTTAATCCATTGTCTTCAAACCATTTTTCATTCTCATCATGAAAATGAAACTTTCTTTTAAACAATTCCTCATTATCCAGAAAATAAACCTGCAACCTTGCACTTGGCAAAGACGCTACTTTAATCTGCAATGGAATATCATCGTTGTCCACAGATACATTGATTCCCGAAAGCCTTACCACTTCATGAAGCCTGTGTCTGCGTTCATTAATAGTGCCGAAACGGGGCATAATACACCGGACTTCAAAATTATTATCATTTGCCTTGATTGCTAATTTGTTGACAATTTCAGAAAACTCTGTCAATTCAAGGTAGGGAGACATTTCGTTTGCGATAAATAAAATTCTTTTCTTTGCTGACATTTGCGTCTCGTTTAGTTTAATCGCTTTATTAAAAGGTGGCAAAGGTAACTATTTTAAGGCGAAATTTGAAGATTTAAGAATTATCAACACTAATTGGTTCTGGCAATGATATTATTTAAGAAAGAGGAGGCTTTACATAATTGGCTTGATTCGCAACGAAAAAAAGGCTTACAGATTGGTTTTGTTCCCACTATGGGAGCTTTACATAATGGCCATATTTCTTTGATTGATGCCTCAAAAAAGGTTAATAACATTACTGTTTGTAGCTTATTTGTAAACCCGACTCAATTCAACAATTCAGTTGATTTTGACAAATATCCCATTACAATTGAAAAAGACATTTCACAACTTGAAGAAGCAGGATGCGATGTTCTTTTTCTTCCTACTGTAGAAGAAATCTATCCGGACGGTCTTTCAATTGAAAAAAAATACGATTTAGGCAACCTGGAAAAAATACTGGAAGGCGAATTTCGTCCCGGACATTACCAAGGAGTATGCATGGTGGTTGACCGCTTACTTAAAATCGTGTTGCCAGATAATCTTTACCTGGGACAAAAAGATTTTCAGCAGTGCTTGGTGATTACTAAACTGATTGAGCTTATTGAACTGAAAGAAAAAATAGCCATCACCATCTGTCCTACCCTCCGTGAAACGGATGGCCTTGCCATGAGCAGCCGGAACTTGCGGCTTGATGAAGATGAACGTAGTAGAGCTCCGGCAATTTTTCAAACATTATCATTTATCAAAAATAATGCTGGCAAAATTTCTCCGTCACTTTTAAAAAATCAAGCAGTAGATATGCTTGAAGAAGCCGGCTTTAAAGTTGACTATGTTGAAATAGCAGATTGCTTAACCTTTACTACTATTAAAGATTGGGCTGACAGTAAAAAAGCAATGGCATTAATTGCCGCTTATAATAATGAGATACGATTGATAGATAATATGTTATTATTGAATTAATCAATTGAATTATTTATCATAATTAATAAACATCGGGTTATTTTCGAATTCATGAACAAACGGCTTCGTACCATATTACAATACTGCTTTTTTCTGGGTCTGGGTATTTTTTTGGTGTGGTGGTCAATAAAGGATCTCTCTGCAGATGATAAATCTCATATTAGATCTGCCCTTCACACAGCCAGATACTGGTTACTTGTACCGGTATTTGGTCTTTTGTTGCTAAGTCATTTTATAAGAGCTATTCGCTGGCGGTTATTAATTGAACCACTTGGCTATAAACCTTCAATAACCAATACTTTTTTTGCCGTAATGATCGGTTACCTTGCCAATCAGGCTGTACCAAGGTTGGGTGAGGTTTTAAAATGTACCGTTCTTGCCCGTTACGAAAAAATTCCTGCTGATAAGCTGATAGGAACCATCATACTTGAAAGAATAGTCGATGCCCTTACTTTGTTAATTGTATTTGCAATAACACTTCTTATTCAACCACATCTTTATACGCAATTAATTGATACATTCTTTTCCTCGCCGGGTAAAGTAGAAGGCAAGAAAACTGCAGGATGGATAATCGGACTGATAAGTCTTGGGATTCTTTTAATAATTCTTGCCGTCTGGATGATAAAAAAGAAAAAGAATCTGAATGATCTGAAATTATTGTTCAAAAGAATTATTAATAGTATAGTACAAGGCGTTTCATCTATACGACATCTTAAAAAAAGAAAACAGTTTGTGATTCTGTCAATTCTTATCTGGACTATCTACCTGATGGGTGGTTATATAGGATTTCTGGCATTGCAGGAAACTGAACAATATGGAATCAAAGAAGCCTTCACTGTTCTATCGGCCGGTAGCATCGGCATGATTGTTACGCCGGGCGGTATCGGAGCTTATGCCTGGCTTATTCAAAAAACAATGCTATTATATGGCTTGAATGAAGGTATTGCTCTTGCATTCGGCTGGATTTTGTGGCTTGCACAAACGGCAGTCATACTCATTGGAGGTTTAATTAGCTTTGTTGCATTACCTTATTATAATAAAAGAAAAAATCTTGCAAAATACTGACCTGATATCAGCCAAAATATTATCAAAAACGCAATTAATTAAAAGCCTTGCTGGTTGGAGAGCTGCCGGCAAAACAATTGCATTCACCAATGGCGTCTTTGACATTCTTCATCAGGGACATATTGTGTCTTTATCCGCTGCGGCAAAAGAAGCAGCTATATTAATCGTAGGATTAAATGCCGATGTTTCCGTAAAAAGATTAAAAGGCGAAACTCGTCCTGTTAATAATAATGAAGCAAGAGCAATTGTATTGGCCTCATTAGTCATGGTTGATGCTGTGGTACTATTTGAAGAAGATACTCCGCTTGAATTAATTAAAACAATTATGCCGGACGTAATAATAAAAGGCGGCGATTATACTGTTGAACAAATTGCAGGCGCCAAAGAAGTACTTGCAAATGGCGGTCGTGTGGTTATCAATCCTATACTTGAAGGATTTTCCACCACTTCTATTATTGAAGCTGCTAAAAAGAAGTAGAGAGGCCGCAAAAAAACTTAATATCTTACATTTTTTGCATTTCGTAATTTCACCTTATTCTGAAATAATTTATTTTTTATGGCGCACAACGACAAAAGAAAATTAATTGCAAGAGATATAAGCTGGCTTTCATTTAATGCAAGGGTTTTACAAGAAGCTGCAGATACAACTGTGCCCCTTCGTGAACGCATCAGGTTTCTCGGCATTTTTTCCAATAATATGGACGAATTCTTTAGAGTAAGAGTAGCAACACTTCGCCGGATGATACAATTGGGAAGCAAAGCAAAAATGCATCTGGAAAATAACCCGCAGCAGATTATTGATGAAATACAAATGACAGTATTGAATCAACAAGGTGAATTTAACCGCATATGGGAAGACCTGAAGCATCTCTTGACTGAACAAAAAATATTCATACGAACAGAAAAGGAGTTAAACAGCGAACAACAACAATTTGTACAAAATCATTTTGAAGAAGAAGTAAGTAGCGATGTAATTCCACTAATGATAGAGAATATACCTGACTTCCCAGCGTTAAGAGATAAATCAATTTACCTGGCAGTGGTAATGTGGAAAAAAGAAAGTGCATTAAAAAGAAAATATGCATTGATTGAAATCCCCAGCCGGGCTCTTGGAAGGTTTACCATTTTGCCTTCTCCAAAACCTGATGAACATCATATTATTTTATTGGAGGATATTATCCGTGCAAATCTTCCCGACATATTTTCTTACTTCGGCTACGACCAATACTCTTCGCATATTTTTAAAGTGACCCGAGATGCAGAAATTGATATTGATGAAGACATTTCCATGGACATAATTCAGAAGCTGGAGAAAGGAATTAAGAACAGAAAAAAAGGGCAACCTGTTCGTTTTGTTTATGACAGAGAAATGGATCCAGGCTTGCTGGAATATCTTATTAGAAAATTAAATCTTTCTAAAAGAGATAACCTGATACCCGGTGGTCGTATTCATAATCACCGGCACTTTATGGATTTCCCTGACCAGGTCTTTAAAGATAAAAAACAACGGAAAAAACCATTTGATCATCCGCAATTAATTGACAACAGGGTTTCAGATGTTGTACTCAAAAAAGATGTGTTACTTCATTTCCCCTATCATTCTTTTCTTCCTTTAATTAATTTAATAAGGGAAGCTGCTTTTGATCCGGATGTAACAACCATAAAAATCACCTGTTATCGCCTTGCTTCTCAATCTAAATTAGTAAATGCACTCATTAATGCTGTTCGTAACGGTAAAGAAGTGATTGTAATGCTGGAGTTAAGAGCCCGATTTGAAGAAGAAGCAAACATAGAATGGAAAAACAGGCTGGAAGATGAAGGTGCAAAAGTATTAATTGAGATTCCAGAACTAAAAGTGCATTCAAAAGTCTGCCTGATCAAAAAGAAAACAAAGGATCATAAATACATTATGTACGGCTTCGTCAGTACCGGAAACATGAACGAAAAAACAGCAAAAGTGTACGGTGACCACTGTTTACTTACTTCCAATCAAAAAATAATGGCAGATGTAAACAGAATCTTCAACTTTCTGGAACAGCCAAAATCAGGTATGAATTTTCTCAAAGATTGTAAAACAATTATTCCTAGTCCCATGTTTGTAAAACGGGAAATGATCAAACTAATTGATGAAGAAATAAAACAAGCCAATAAGAAAAAACCCGCCATCATTACTCTCAAAATGAATTCACTTTCCGATGAAGAGATGATTTTAAAACTGTATGAAGCAGCAAAAGCTGGTGTACAAATCAAGTTAATTATTCGTGGAATTTTTTGCATGTTGACAGAAAATAAAAAATATGAAAAACCAGTTCGGGCAATAAGTATTATTGATGAATACCTGGAACATGCAAGAGTTTGGATCTTCCACAACAGAGGCAAAGAGAAAGTTTATATATCTTCGGCAGATTGGATGACCAGAAATCTCGAACATAGAATGGAAGTAACTTGCCCCATCTGGAACAATGAATTAAAAAAAGAACTGATAGATATTCTTGATATCCAGTTACAGGATAATGTAAAAGCCAGATGGCTGGACAATGAATTGAGCAACGAGTATGTGAGAACAACGAAAAGGAAAATCCGATCGCAGGTAGAAACTTATAATTACCTGTATAATAAATCAAAAACCCAACGTGAGATTAGCAGCAATTGATATTGGAAGCAACGCAGCTAGATTACTGATTACCGATGTTATTTCAGGACCTCAGGGTATAAAAGAATTTATCAAAGTAGTGCTTGTAAGAGTTCCTCTTCGGCTCGGCTTTGATGTTTTCGACAAAGGTGAAATTCCTCCGGCTAAAGTGGAGAAAATAATCAAGACCATTAAATCTTACCAATTATTATTGGATGTATATGATGTAAAACACTGGAAGGCTTGCGCTACTTCGGCCATGCGGGATGCCGCAAACTCTCCGGAAATCATTAAAAAAGTTAAAGCAGAAACTGGAATCGAAATCCAGATTATCAGTGGCAATGAAGAAGCTTCGTTTATTTATGAAAATCATATAGCAGAAAATTTAACCGATGAAGAATCTTACCTCTATGTGGATGTTGGGGGCGGAAGTACTGAACTGACTTTTTTCAGTGATAACAAATTAATTTTTAAAGAATCATTCAACATCGGTACTATCCGTTTATTAAAAAACCAGATTACGGAAGCTACATGGGATGAGATGAAAGAATGCATAACAAAAAAGACGAAAGGTTATCATCATGTAACAGTCATTGGTTCTGGTGGAAATATTAATAAAATATTTTCCATATCAAAAAGAAAAGAAGGCAAATCATTGTCGCTTGGCGTACTAAGAGATTACTATAAAGAATTCAGCAACCTTTCCCTTTCGCAACGTATCAGCATGTATAAACTAAGAGAAGACAGGGCTGATGTAATTGTGCCTGCCTTGCTCATTTATATTAATGTGATGCGATGGTCTGATGCCGAGGAAATCTTTGTTCCCAAAATTGGATTGGCAGATGGGTTAATTCATAATTTATATGACGAAGTAAGGCTCAGCACTAACGAAAATTGATTTTAGTTACATTTATGCTCTAAAAGAGAACTGCATGCCCATCAATAAAGAAATAAAAAAAGTTACCACGCATACGCTGCTAAAGATGAAAGCTTCCGGCGAAAAGATCAGTATGCTTACAGCCTACGACTATTCTTTTGCAAAAATAATTGACGGCGCAGGTATTGATGTAATACTCGTTGGCGATTCTGCATCCAATGTAATGGCAGGCCATGAAACTACTTTGCCCATCACATTAGAACAGATGATATATCATGCTTCTTCTGTTATCCGGGCAGTTAACCGCAGCTTGGTTGTTGTTGATCTGCCTTTTGGTTCTTATCAATCCAATTCGGATATAGCACTTGCCTCTGCCATCAGAATAATGAAAGAATCTGGCGGACACTCTATAAAGCTGGAAGGTGGCGAAGAAGTATTAGACTCCATTAAAAAAATTGTATCCGCTGGCATTCCGGTTATGGGTCATCTTGGGCTTACCCCACAATCAATTTATAAATTCGGAACTTATACTGTAAGGGCAAAAGAAGAAGATGAAGCTAATAAATTAAGAAACGATGTAAGGCTTTTGGAAGAAGCAGGTTGCTTTGCAATTGTGTTGGAAAAAATTCCTGCCGATTTAGCTAAAGAGGTCTCAGCCACTATTTCAATCCCCACAATTGGCATTGGTGCAGGAAGTGATTGTGACGGTCAGGTGCTTGTAATGCATGATATGCTGGGTATTAATACTGAATTTAAACCCCGTTTTTTAAGACAATACCTGAATATTGCCGAACAAGCTACTACCGCTGTTCAGCAATATATTAAAGATATAAAATCTAACGATTTTCCCAATGACAGTGAGCAATACTAATTGTCACTTAGTTGTCATTCCTTACATCTTCTGGAAAACATTCCAATCATCCGTTATTTTTGCGACCAAAATAAATTGTATGCAATTCGCAAAACAAGTGTCTTTTTGGTTGGTGTTAATCCCCTTATCTATTCAGCTATCTGCACAGGAAAAAGATATTGAGTTAAGCAACGTAACTATTAGTGCCAGCCTTTTGGAACAGCAACAAAAAGAAACAGGTAGAAATATTATCACCATTAAAGGAGAATCATTTTATTCACTTCCCGTAAGTTCAATAGACGAACTGTTACGTTATATTCCGGGAATAGAAGTACAGCAAAGGGGCCCGCAAGGTTCACAAAGCAATATTATTTTACGGGGCGGAACGTTTCAGCAGGTTTTGGTAATTATTGATGGTGTAAAATTGAATGATCCGATTACAGGACATTTTAATAGTTATGTACCCATCCACCCCTCCGAAATTGAGAGAATTGAAGTTTTAAAAGGAGCGGCTTCTGCCATTTATGGATCAGAAGCTGTTGGAGGCGTTATCAATATCATTACAAAAACATTTACCGAAAAAATCAGTAACAATAAAAATCTTCGTTTAAATTTTGCTGTCGGAGAAAATAATTTATTGAACGCAGGAGCTCATTTTCAATATGCAAAAAACAACTCATCTTTTGCTGCCGGAGTAAATACTAATAATGCCAAAGGAGAAGAATTAAGAGGAACTACAGGCTTTTTTCATTTAACAACAGCCAGTATTGCTTTTTCGCATCAGTTTAAAAATAATTGGAGAGCAAGCATCCGTGCTGCCGCTGATTTCAGGGAATTTAATGCACAGAATTTTTTTACAACATTCGTCAGTGACACAGCCAATGAAAAAGTAAATTCTATATGGAGTCAACTAAACCTCAATAAAAAAACAAAAACTGGTTTATTAAATATTGACTTAGGCTATAAAAAGTTAAGGGACCAGTTCTGGTTTCGCCCCGCTGCAATACCCAATGACAATAGATCAAATCTATATACAGCACAAGTATATTATAATTGGAATATAAATAAGAAATATAGTATTACACCCGGTGTGCAATTCATTGAAAAAAAGATTGAGTCAAACGACAGGGGAAATCACAGCATAGCACACGGAGCTTTCTATACTATTTTCCGGCAGCAACTTGCAGAGAATATTTTTCTGAATGAGAGTTTACGTCTAGATTGGGACGAACGATATGGAGCAGTACTTGTTCCGCAAATTAATTTTGCATGGACACCTTCAGCATTAACCATCAGATCCTCTACAGGCAAATCAATCCGTGACGCAGACTTTACCGAACGTTTCAATAATTATAACAAAGCATTGGTAACAAGCGGAACAATTGGAAATCCCGATTTAAAACCAGAAGAATCCTGGAATTTTGAAATCGGAGCCGATTATCGTTTCAATAAAAACTTACAGCTTAGCTCAACTTTCTTTTACAGAGATCATAAAGATTTGATTGATTATGCTCCTACTCCATATAGTCAGATGCCTAGAAAAATAAACCTCATCCCAACAGGTTCTTATTCATTAGCCAAAAATGTAGAAAGTGTAAAAACAACCGGAATTGAATTTGATGTTGTTTATTCAAAAAAATCAATGTTGCATCTGCCTTGAATTTTATGTTTGGATATACATGGCTACATTCTAAAAACAAAGACAGTATTCCATCTTTCTATATTTCGTCACATGCCAGGCATCTTGTTAATTTTAATACTACTTATACAATCAAATCATTTTTTATTTCAACAACTGGATTGTATAAAAACAGAAATGAAAGAAAAGCTGCATCAATTGGTGCCCGTATCACTCCATCTTATTTTGTTCTGAATAGTAAGTTCGGTTATCTTTTACCCAAAGAAAAAGGAAAACTATTTGTACAAGCAGATAATATTTTCGACAAAAAGTATAGTGACTTATTAGGTTCGCAAATGCCGGGCAGATGGTTATCAGGTGGAATTGAGGTAACTTTGTGACCCAAATTTTAAAACTATGGATTTTTTAAAGACGCTTGGAGTAGAGGCTACTAATAAAGGAATAAGTACCGGAACAAAGTGGATTGAATCTTCAGGAGAAACAATTAACTCCTACTCGCCTGTTGATGGAAAAAAGATCGGTTCTGTAATTGCAGCTGATAAAGCAGGATATGAATCAGTAGTACGTAAAGCACAAGAAGCTTTTAAAACATGGAGGTTGATGCCAGCACCGCATCGGGGAGAAATTGTACGGCAAATCGGAGAAGCTTTAAGAAAAAACAAAGAACCGCTAGGCAAACTGGTTTCGTATGAAATGGGCAAAAGCTTACAAGAAGGCTTGGGTGAAGTTCAGGAAATGATTGACATCTGTGATTTTGCGGTCGGCTTGTCAAGACAATTACATGGGTTAACGATGCACAGCGAACGACCGGGTCACAGAATGTATGAGCAATATCATCCCTTAGGTATTGTTGGAATAATATCCGCCTTTAATTTTCCTGTTGCTGTGTGGAGTTGGAACACAATGCTTGCATGGGTTTGTGGTGATGTGTGTATTTGGAAACCGTCAGAAAAAACACCATTGTGCGGCATTGCCTGTCAAAATATTATTTCAGAAGTATTTAAAAAGAACGACGTACCAGAAGGTGTGTGCGGACTTGTAATTGGCGGCAGAGAAGTTGGAGAATGGATGTCGGCAGATACAAGAGTACCACTTCTTTCAGCAACCGGTTCTACAGGAATGGGTAAAGCAGTAAGTGCAGCGGTGGGAGCAAGATTGGGTAAAGCATTATTAGAATTAGGCGGAAATAATGCTATCATAATTTCAAAAGACGCTGATATTGATATTGCAGTGCTTGGTTCATTGTTTGGTGCCGTGGGCACAGCCGGACAAAGATGTACCAGTACCAGAAGACTGATCATTCATGAAGATATTTATGACTCCATAAAAAATAAACTGGTTGCTGCTTACAAACAACTACGCATCGGAGATCCATTGGATCAAAACAATCATGTTGGTCCGTTAATTGACAAAGATGCTGTGCAGCTGTACCTGGATTCAATTGAAAAATGTAAAGCAGAAGGTGGGAATTTCATTGTTGATGGCGGTGTATTATCTGGTACAGGCTTTGAAAGTGGTTGCTATGTGAAGCCTTGCATTGCAGAAGCAAAACCTGGTTTCAAGATTGTACAACATGAAACATTTGCTCCCATTCTTTATTTATTAAAATATAAAACGATTGATGAAGCCATTGCTATTCAAAATGAAGTGCCGCAAGGATTGTCTTCATCCATTATGACATTGAATCTTCGTGAGGCGGAGCAATTCCTATCGCATGCAGGAAGTGATTGCGGTATTGCCAATGTCAATATCGGCACCTCTGGTGCTGAGATTGGTGGTGCTTTTGGGGGCGAAAAAGAAACCGGTGGCGGCAGGGAAAGTGGTAGCGATGCCTGGAAAGTATATATGCGCCGGCAAACGAACACTATTAATTACAGCACTTCTCTTCCTTTGGCACAAGGAATAAAGTTTGATGTATAGGAATCATAAAAAATGTCTGTAAAAACCTATGAGGCAACCAATTAGTATTACCGTCCGTCAAAAAAAGCATAAAATCACCTGCAAAAGGGTGTTTTCTTAAGTAAAATGTATGAATGGTAATCATTATTTTTACGCCTACACCAATTTTGTATAAAATTAAAATTTCAAATGAATAAAAATTTCAAAAGTATCTCTTTGTTCCTTGTGGCCGGAATAGTTTCTATAGCAATACATGCACAAGACGTACCTAAAGGCTGGCATATGATGGACAAAGCCAGTTCCGGTTATTATGGTATCAGCATTGATAAAGCATATGATTTTGTTAAATCAAAAAAGTTGAAAAGCAATACGGTAATTGTTGCTGTAATAGATTCTGGTATCGACACTTTGCATGAAGACCTTAAGCCAGTGCTTTGGAGAAATCCAAAAGAAATACCCGGAAATGGAATTGATGATGATAATAACGGATATGTGGATGATGTATATGGCTGGAATTTTATTGGTGGCCGTGATGGAAATAATGTAGAACAGGATTCTTATGAAGCTGCCCGGGTTTACCATAATCTGAAAGCAGTATATATGGATAAGAGTATTGATCAGTCAAGCCTTTCAAAAGATGAACTATTCCAATATGAAATGTGGAAAAGAGCAAAACAGGAAATTGTTGGCGATGTAAATCCAATGGAAGTAATTCAGATACGAAGAATGTCAAAAATGATGACGGCTGGAGACTCTGTTATTAGAAAAGCGATTAAAAAAGAAGAATATAATTGTAAAGACCTTGAAAACTTTACCTCAGAAGATGCTGATGCAAAAAAAGTAAAAGATATCCTGATCAGAATATGCGAAGGCAATGATAATAACGAAATTACCAATCAGCAGATCTTAGATCAACTGGTAGCCGATCTGAACAAAATGGAAGCTTCTGATATTGCTCCAAAGAATTACCGTGCAGATGTTGTAAAAGACCATTACAAAGATTTTAATGATAAGTTCTATGGCAATAACAATGTAATGGTGAGTAATAAATCTGCATTGCATGGAACCCATGTATCGGGTATAATCGGTGCTGCCCGTGGCAACGGCAAAGGAATGGATGGCGTTGCAGATAATGTAAGGATTATGAGCCTTCGTGCAGTACCTGATGGTGATGAGCATGACAAAGACATTGCTTTAGCCATTCATTATGCTGTTGACAATGGAGCACAGGTAATCAACATGAGTTTTGGCAAGGGATTTTCTCCAGAAAAAAAATGGGTTGATGATGCTGTAAGATATGCAGAAAGTAAAGGTGTTCTTTTGGTTCATGCTGCAGGTAATGATGCCAAGAATCTTGATACATCCTTTAACTATCCAACTCCAATTATGCTTGATGAAAGCAGACCAAACAACTGGATAACAGTTGGAGCAAGTGGAGATCCTAAAGCTGGTGGACTTACTGCAAGTTTTTCCAACTATGGTAAAAATGAAGTTGATGTATTTGCACCAGGGGTAAAAATCTATGCAACTGTTCCCGGTGGTAATACTTACCAGAACTTACAAGGAACAAGTATGGCATCACCAGTTGTTGCTGGTCTTGCTGCTATGATACTTGAATATTTTCCAACATTGAGTGCTGCGCAGGTTAAAATGGTTATTGAAAAATCATCTCAAAATCCCGGAGTTAAAGTAAACAATCCCGGCTCAGATGAAATGGCTGACCTTGTTGAGTTAAGCAGATCTGGAGGCATTATCAATGCTTACGAAGCGGTTAAACTTGCTTCCATATTAAAAGGGGAAAGAAACGTTAAGTCTGATTCAAAAGTTTCTCCCAAAACAAAAGACTAATATTTTTCGGATAAAGTATTAATAGCCCTGTTTATAACGGGGCTATTTTTAAAAAATCTATATTGTTATTACACCATACCGCCATTTTCTAAAAAACTTGATTAAATTGCAACATTGCCTAATCAAAATCAGGAACATGAAATATTTATCATTACTTATTGGAATTGGAATAGTTTGTTTTATTACCGGATGTGGCAATAATTCAACAGAAGAAACAATATATACTCCAAAAGACGGCTCAGTTCCTGTGAATGCAGGTATTTCAACAGATACAACCGGAATTGTTCCTGGAAATACAATTGTAGCTCCCGAATTCTTTCCCGGTACGTCACCTACATTGACAACTCAAAACCCGGCTAAAACTAATTCAACTGGTGAAACCGGCCTTAATCCCGAACATGGCAAACCGGGACATAGGTGTGAATTAGCTGTAGGAGCACCTTTAAATAGCCCCGCACAGCAACCAGCAAACCCTACCTCTGCACTTACACCTTCAATTTCACCTCAGCCAGAAACAAAGGTTACAAGCTCACAACCTGTAGCGGCCGGCATGAACCCGGAGCATGGCAAACCAGGACATCGTTGCGACATTGGCGTTGGTGCGCCTTTGGATAGTAAGCCTGCTGATGTTAAAACAAATGAAAACCCTGCTACAACAAAATCAGATATTCCAGTATCAACACCGATTAGTCCATTGCTGCCCGCATCCACTACACCTGTTGCTGCCGGCATGAATCCTGAGCATGGCAAACCCGGACATCGCTGCGATATTGCTGTTGGGGCTCCGTTACCAAAACAGTAATTAAAAAAATGCCCAGACCAGATTTATCTACCGCACCTGAATGGTATCATGGCTATATCAATGCAGTTAAAGAAAATGATTTAACAGATGCATTAAAAAATCAAACCTCTTTGTTCAATGCTTTTTTTGAATCAGTACCATCTAAAAAAAGAGAATTTCGGTATGCAGAAGGCAAGTGGTCTGTAAAAGAAATTATTCAGCATATCATTGATGCGGAAAGAGTATTTACATACAGAGCACTTCGGTTTGCCCGCAAGGACGAAACTCCTCTTCCAGGATTTGATGAAAACACTTATGCTGACAATGCAAACACCGATAAAAGAAAATGGGAAGATCTGATTGAAGAATTCAATGCACTTCGTCGTTCTTCAGAAATTCTTTTTAATTCATTTGATGAAGACCAACTGAATGCTACAGGTATAGCCAGTGGAAATCCGGTTTCTGTTTTAGCAATCGGTTTTATTGTTGCCGGCCATGCCAATCATCACATCTCAGTTATAAAAGAGAGATATCTCTAATTAATACTCCAACAAAAAAGACGCTGCAATAGTAACGCCTGATTATTTATTTACGATTTATTTTACGGTTATTAAACTCCAAAGCTTG
>JBBSJN010000049.1:0-15584 GCA_038257235.1 Chitinophagales bacterium | reverse complement strand
GGTTAGTATTTGTCATGCCGAGGTACAGCCTGTCCCGAACTTGATTCGGGAAGGTGTCTCAAAGATTTATGGAGTAATGAGATTGCATCGGTTATTTGGAGACCCTTTGCTATTGAGGAGTTTTATTGGCCTCGCAATGACGAACCTCTTTTGTGGTCTCGTCATTGCGAGGCCGTTGGTAATGTTACTATGGGAGTGGGTGGTTGAAAGGCCGAAGCAATCTAAAAGAAAACGCAACGTCCCCTGCGGGAGACATTGCTGGGAAATGAAAACGTTTGGCATACTATAACTTATTCTGTTGGTCTGTTTGCTTTGCTTCATTATTAATATACAAGATTATCAGCGGCGTATAGTTTTTTAATTAAACGTTTTCTAAACCCATTGCTTTTGCCGATACTACCACAAGCTCAATAGAATTCATACAGTTGAAGAGTGATTCTCTTTAATTCTTTCACTGGAAGAATTTAAGAGAACAAATCAAAGATTGCAAGAGACGATGATAGTAGTACTGAAGCTGAGTACATCCTTCGACTTTGTTAAGGACTAACTATTCAACTTTCGCTGCTCCCTTCTTCACCATTTCATAAATGGCTTCTTGTGAGGCGAGTGATGAATGATCGTTGCGGATGCGCTGGTTATCGAGTGCAGGGTTTACATACACAGCTTTGCGATTATCGTTTAGTTGCAGTTGCAGTATGGTATAAAGTTCTTCGCCCATGGCTTTGTCATACACCGGAAAGATAACTTCTACCCTGCTATGCAGATTTCGGTTCATCCAATCGGCACTGCCCATAAAGTAGAGCGGTTCGCCATTGTTGTGAAAGACGAATATTCTTGCATGCTCGAGATAGCGGTCTACTATACGGGTAACGGTAATATTTTCGCTTTGTCCCTCTACTCCTGGTGCGAGGCTGCAAATGCTGCGAATAAGTAACTGCACTTTTACGCCGGCCTTGCTTGCTTCGTACAATTTTTCTATCATGGCCCGTTCCTGCAAATTGTTCAGCTTGATGATGATGCCGGACGGCTTTCCCTTTTTTGCATTTTTTATTTCACGGTCAATCAGTTTTTCAAACTGCTTTATCATGTTGAACTGCGATACGAGCAGATGCTTAAATGGGATCTTCATGTAATCTGCCGGTTGCTTGCGGCTTTGCAGGTAATCGAAAAGCCATTGCAGCTCCATCCCAATTTCTTTGTGGCCGGTAAAGAATACATGGTCGGTATAAAAACGACCGGTAGTTTCGTTAAAATTGCCAGTGGCCATGAAGGAATAATTTTTCCAATCTTTACCTTCTTCCCTTTTGATGAGTGCTACCTTGGCATGTACTTTTAAACCCGGTATACTGTTGATGATCTTTATACCGGCGGCTTTCATCCGCTTACTCCATTTTATATTGTTGGCCTCATCAAACCTTGCTTTGAGCTCTACAAACACGGTAACCTTTTTACCATTCTTAGCTGCACTGATGAGTGCATTGACAATATGGGAATCGGCTGCCACCCGGTAGAGTGCAATGTAAATTTCTTTTACAGCCGGGTCGATTGCAGCTTCGTTGAAAAAACGCAGTATATAATTGTAAGAATGATAAGGCAGGTGCAACAGCTTTTCATTTTCGCTGATGCTATGAAAGATGGAATGATGATTGTCGAACCCGGGATGTGCCACCGAAGGCCAGGAAGGATACGACAATTTCCCTATGTGCGGATTAGGCAGGCTGCCAAAATCTTTCAAATTATGATAGCGGCCACCAGCCAGCATCTCTTCATTGCGTAGCCCAAAGTAATTTTGAATAACCTCTTTTATAGCGGCAGGCATCGCCTCATCATACAGCAGTCTTGTGGCATTGCCTGCTTCTCTTTTTACGAGTTGCTTTTCTATTTTATCTGAAATATCGCCGATGAATTCGTCTTCGATGTTCATCTCCGCATCACGGGTAAGTTTTATACTCCATGCACCATGTATAGTGAAAACAGGAAATACTTCTTGTAGATTCTCCCGAATAACATCATCGAGAAAAAGAATATAATGATCATCACCCACCATGGTCTGTTCTGAAAAACGGGGAAGATTAGAGGAAGGAATGTTCAGCAAACCGTACTGATGCTTGCCAGGTTCTTCCGTAGACTCCAGTTCAATAATGAAATAGAGTGCATTGTTCTCCAGAAATATATTGGTCTTGTTTTCTTTTTTTAGAATAACAGGTTGTAAGAATGATAAAACTTTAGAAAGAAAATATTCTCTTGAAGATTCCATATGCTCAGGTCGGATGGGCTCGTTGTAATACAAACAGATATTATTGAACTTTAATTCAGGGACAATCTGTTTGGTGAGTATATGCCCAAATTCTGCAAGGTGTTTTTGTACTTCTGTCTGCACCAGTTGCACCAGGTTCTTTGGATATTCTTCCCGTATGGAAGTTTTTTTGGCCTGGATACTCGTTAACGCAAATATGGAAGGCATCCGCACCCTGAAGAACTCATCGAGGTTGGATGAAAATATAGACAGAAAAGATATGCGGCTATACAGCGGCACAGATTTATCGGCAGCTTCCATTAATACCCGTTGGTTGAAACTGAGCCAGCTAAGATCCCTGTTTAGAAAAACGTTTTTATTATCGGCCATGGAAGCTGTTTAAGGTTTATAGTTTACCGTCTAAGATAATGGTTTTTTGATGGTGAAGAAAAGGAGTGAGGAGAAAAATTTTATTATGTGTCGGGAAGTTTATTTTTTCGCAACTGATTGGGTGATTGGATGCGGCAATTTTTAATACAGGTTGGCCACAGATTAGCATAGATCAGCACAGACCTGCCTATCGGCAAGCAGGTTATCTGCTTCGCAGATTTGGATTGGCCACAGCCTGCCCGGCCTTAGCAGGGAAAGCACACGAAATGACAAAAAGAAAGGATTTTATTTAATATTGTGGTATGACAAAAACAAGAGTAGAATCATTTAGCGATGGTGTGATTGCCATCATCATTACTATTATGGTGCTTGAAATGAAAGTGCCGCATGAGGCAAGCTGGGAAGCATTGGAAAAACTATGGCCGGTATTCCTTAGTTATGTGGTAAGTTTTATGATGTTGGGCATTTACTGGGGCAATCATCATCACCTGATACATTCCATTAAGGAAGTGAATGGCAGTGCGATGTGGGCTAACCTGCATTTATTATTCTGGCTTTCGCTTATTCCGTTTGCTTCGGGATGGATGGGAGAAAATAATTTCGAACCGAAGACCCTGGCTGTGTATGCCCTTTTGCTGAACTTATGCGGTGTGGCTTACTATATTCTTTTGAAAGTGATACAAAGCTGTAATAGGAATAATGAAACTTTCCGGCATGTGCTGGAAAAGCAATCGAGGAAAGGAATGTTGTCGATGTTACTTTATACAGTGGCGATACCGGCGGCTTTTTTACATGCTGCTATTGCCGGTGCCATAATATAATAGTAGCGATTTTGTGGCTGATACCAGACAGAAATATTGAAAAGGCAGAAAGGGAACATTAATCAACCACTTCCCCTTCCAGGTCGTAGTCGTATGCTTTAGTAACTTTTACATTGACGAATTCGCCAATCGGTAATTTCTTTTTGGAATGTATGACCACTTCGTTATCTACTTCCACTGAATCAAATTCGGTACGGCCAAGATAACGGCCTGCTTCTTTTTTATCAATCAGCGTCTTGAAAGTCTTGCCTATTTTTTCCTGGTTGAGTTCAAAAGAAATTTCCTGCTGCACTTCCATTATATCCTGTGCTCTTCTTTCTTTCTCTTCTTCCGGCACATCATCCGTTAATGCAAAACCACTGGTACCTTCTTCGTGACTATAAGTGAAGATACCTACACGGTCAAACCGTTGCTTTACTAAAAACTCTTTCAGTTCTTCCACATCATCTAATGTTTCGCCTGGAAAGCCTGCAATCAATGTTGTACGTAAACAGATGCCCGGCACTTTTTCACGGATGGCCGCTGTCAAATCTTCCATCTCTTCTCTTGTTATCTGCCGCTTCATGGCTGCCAGCATATTATTAGCTGCATGTTGCAAAGGCATATCGAGATAATTACAGATATTATCTCTTTGGTGTATAACATCTAATATCTCCATCGGGAATTTAGAAGGATATGCATAATGCAAACGAATCCATTCTAATCCTTTTACATCTGCCAGACGGTTTAATAAATCAGGCAACATTCTTTTTTTGTAGATATCTAAACCGTAATAAGTAAGCTCCTGAGCGATAAGCATTACTTCCTTCACTCCTTTCTTTACCAGACCTTCGGCTTCTTTTACCAGTTCATCAATTGGTTTGCTAACATGCTGTCCTCTCATTAATGGAATGGCACAAAATGCACAGGTACGGTTACAACCTTCTGAAATTTTCAGGTAAGCATAATGCTGTGGTGTTGAGAGTAATCGTTCGCCAACCAATTCTGTTTTATAATCCGCTTCGAATTGTTTTAAGATCATCGGCAGTTCCATCGTACCGAAAAAAGCATCTACTTCAGGAATCTCAGCTTCGAGGTTTTGTTTATAACGTTCACTCAGGCATCCTGTCACATATACTTTATCCAGCTTACCTCTTTTCTTTAATTCCACCTGGTCCAGAATGGTATTGATACTTTCTTCTTTTGCTTTTTCGATAAAGCCGCAAGTGTTTACCACCACAATATTGTGATCTGATTTTTTATTCTCATGCACCACATCAATCTCATTGGCTATTAACTGGCCGCTCAGCACTTCACTGTCCACCATGTTCTTGCTGCACCCGAGAGTAATGATGTTGACTTTGTCTTTCTTTAAAGTTTTTGTTTTCATATTTCCTTAACTGCTGATAAAACTTCTCCCACAAAGGTCACAAAGAGATTGTTTAAAGTAATTAATAATTATTATTAGTAGTTATGCCGGAAAAAATCCTTTATTTCTTTGTGGGCTAAAACTTATTTCTCTAAGCTAAACAAACTATCAACAAACTCATGTTTGTCAAAAACCAAAAGGTCTTCCATTTTTTCACCAACACCAATAAACTTAACCGGTATTTTAAATTGATCAGTGATTGCCAATACAACTCCGCCTTTTGCCGTGCCGTCCAGTTTTGTAATAGCTAATGCTGAAACATCTGTAGTGGCAATAAAATGTTTTGCCTGTTCTAATGCATTTTGCCCGGTGCTCCCGTCCAGTACTAATAGCACTTCATGCGGTGCATCAGGTATCGTTTTTTGAATTACTCTTTTAATCTTACCCAACTCATCCATAAGGTGGGCTTTGTTGTGTAAACGTCCTGCGGTGTCAATCAATACTACATCAGCATTTTTGGAAACTGCACTTTGTACCGTGTCAAAAGCAACCGCTGCTGGATCGCTGCCCATGGCCTGCTTTACAATTGGCACACCAACCCTTTCACTCCAGATAGTCAGTTGCTCAACCGCAGCAGCACGAAAAGTGTCGGCGGCTCCGAGCAAAACACTCTTGCCTGCTTTCTTAAAATTGTAAGCCAGTTTACCAATAGTGGTTGTCTTTCCAACACCGTTTACTCCTACCACCAATATGATATAAGGCTTAAAAGGAAGCTCAGAATCGAATGCATAACTATTTGATTCTGGGGCATCTATCAACAATGTCTCAATTTCCTCTTGCAGCATCTTATTAAGCTCTTCTGCATTCAGATATTTGTCTTTTGCTACTCTTTTCTCAATTCTTTCGATGATACGAACAGTGGTTTCAATACCGACATCGGCGCCGACCAGTGCTTCTTCCAGGTCGTCCAGCACTTCTTCATCCACAGTGCTTTTGCCTGCAATTGCTTTTGTGATTTTGGCAAAGAAACCTTCCTTGGTTTTTTTCAAACCTTCGTCAAGGCTTTCTTTTTCTTTTTTTCCGAATAGTTTATTGAAGAGTCCCATGCCGTAAAGTCATTAAGTCAAATTGGTCAAATGAGTCAATTGGGTCATATATAATAAATTAGACACATTTGACATTTATGTCCTCACAGACATTTTTTAAAACAAAAAAGCCATCATACTAAAGGGCATGACAGCTAATATCATTACTCCCCTTTGGGCCCGCCCGGATGAATCGGTCGGACGGGGGATGGAGGAATTATTTCTGAGCCAGAAAATCTTTCACTTTGTCTTTGTGAACCATCTGCTCTTTGAAAGTGTACGCACCAGATTTTGGACTGCGGACAGCTTTGATCACTTTAGAATAATTCTTTGCATCGGCTGCTGCCTTTGGATCTTTCTTAATCGCCGTTTTTGCTGCTTTTGCCATGATTACTTGATTTCTTTATGAACAGTTACTTTTTTCAAAATTGGGTTCAACTTTCTCAATTCCAATCTCTCTGGATTGTTTTTTTTGTTTTTATCCGTAATGTAACGGCTGGTGCCCGGCTGACCACTTGTTTTGTGCTCAGTACACTCCAGAATTACCTGTACACGGTTTCCTTTCTTTGCCATGATTATTAAACTTTAAAACTTTTAGATTTTTTCTCCTTTAGCTCTCAATTTTTTTACAACACTCATTAAACCATTCTTATTGATGGTACGCATAGCGTCTGTTGTAAGCTTCAGCGTAATCCATTTATCCTCTTCGGCCAGATAAAACTTTTTCTTCTGCAAATTGGGAAGAAAGCGACGCTTGGTCTTGATATTAGAGTGAGAAACCTTGTTTCCTACTATCGGCGTTTTACCTGTTACCTGACAAACTCTAGCCATGATTAATACAAATTTTTGGACGGCAAAGGTAGGGGTAAAGATTGAATAATTGAGGATGAACTTTCAAGAATTTACCTAAAAGTCATTTTTTTTCTTCACAGCCTGTGGAAATGCCTTGTTTGTTGGTTTTCAGTATTAAAAATACATTTTTTTGAACCTGCACCTGTACCTTGATTAATCTTTCGTTGCAAGTTTACACCGGACTTGATCCAGTGCTCCGTTCATCGTTCTTATCCTTACTCAACTTTTGCCAATTGCCTCTTTTCGAATAACTTCGCCTCTCTTCAAATCAGAAATCAACACAAAAATAATCAATTAAATATGGCATACGACGTGGTAGTTCTTGGAAGTGGTCCTGGCGGTTATGTAGCTGCAATCCGGGCGTCTCAATTAGGTTTTAAAACAGCAATTATAGAAAAGGAAAGTCTCGGCGGCGTGTGCCTTAACTGGGGCTGTATACCAACTAAGGCATTATTAAAGAGTGCACAAGTAAATGAATATATCAAACATGCAAAGGATTTTGGTATAGAAGCAAGCGGCACTCCCAATTTTGAATCAGTAATCAAAAGAAGCCGTGGTGTTGCAGACAAGATGAGCAAGGGTGTGCAATACCTGATGAAGAAGAATAAGATCGATGTCATTCTGGGCTTTGGTAAAATTGTTGCCAAAGGGAAATTAGAAGTAAGTGATAAAGATGGTAAGAGTCAAACTGTAGAAGCCAAGCATATCATTGTAGCAACCGGCGGACGCAGCCGTGAATTACCTGCAATGAAAATTGATGGAAAAAAAATAATTGGCTATAGAGAGGCAATGGTATTACCAGAAATACCAAAATCAATGATCATTGTTGGTAGCGGTGCTATTGGTGTTGAGTTTGCTTATTTCTATAACAGCATGGGAACAAAAGTTACTATTGTTGAGTTTCTTCCAAGAATAGTTCCGGTAGAGGATGAAGACATTTCCAAAGAACTGGAAAAGAGTTATAAGAAAAATGGTATGACTATAATGACAAGCAGCGAAGTAACAGCTGTTGACACATCCGGCAAAGGTGTAAAAGCTACGGTGAAAAGTGCAACTGGCGAAACAGTATTAGAAGCTGATGTGCTTTTAAGTGCTGTTGGTGTTGCTGCTAATATTGAAGGAATTGGCCTGGAAACATTAAGTATCAAAACCGATAAAGGAAGAATAATGGTTGATAAATACGGGCAAACAAATGTTCCTGGCATTTATGCTATCGGCGATTGTTCTCCCGGACAGGCATTGGCCCACGTAGCCAGCAAGGAAGGTATTGTATGTGTAGAATCTATTGCCTATAATGAAAATAAATATAATCATCAGCCGGAACCAATTGACTATAATAATATACCTGGTTGTACATACTGCATACCTGAAATTGCTTCAGTTGGGTATACTGAGCAGCAGGCAAAAGATCAGGGTTATGAAATAAAGGTTGGTAAATTCCCATTGAGTGCAAGCGGAAAAGCTTCTGCTGCCGGTCATACCGAAGGATTTATTAAAGTAATATTTGATGCCAAATACGGCGAATGGCTGGGAACTCACATGATCGGCTATAATGTAACAGAACTGATTGCTGAAACGGTTACTGCCCGTAAATTAGAGACAACCTATCATGAAGTACTAAATGCGATTCACCCTCATCCAACTATCAGTGAAAGCATTAAAGATGCTATTGAAGTGGCGTATGGCGAAGCAATTCATATTTAATTTTTAATTAAGAAACTCCACAAAATAAAAAACCAGCAAAGAATTAATTCGCTGCTGGTTTTCTTTTATTAAACCTTGTTCTTAAAACTTCACTTTAAATTCCAATTTTTCAGGGTGGTCAAAGAAGTCAGCAATGTCAACTTTCACGGTAACTTTTCTTTTGTCATCTGAAAGTATTGCATTCTTTCCTTCAATCTTTTCGGCTGGTCTTGGCAAATTGATTATTAAAGTAGCCGTAACTGGAATACCCATGGCAGAGGCTTGTTTAATGCCTTGCAGATATTCATCGCTTTCTGCTTTTGCATATTTTTCTTTATTGATCGTTCTTTCTATTTTGTCGTTTGTAAATTTCATATCGAAATAGTCATCGAACGATGTTGGGTCAGGCATTTTACCCCTTCCCTGCATCTCTCCCACTGGAGCTTTAGCCATCTGATCTTTCATCGCTGATCCAATAACCTTGTTGGTCAATTTGTTCAATTCAACAATATCATCATATTTTGAAAACGGGAAACTGATCTTAGTGCTGAATTGCTCATCAGCCATGTTCATTTTTAAACCCATTGTGCCGTCTTTCATTAATTCTTTTTCAGCAGCAGATATATTTTCAATACTATCTATCATATTTGCCATTGCAAAAGTTGTATCCATTTGTTTGCCACCTATTTTCTCCATTTCGGCACCGCCACCCATTTGTTTGGCTACTGCCAGTAAAGCCCCCATATCACTAGTTGAGCTAAAGGTGCCGCTTCCATCTTCTTTTATGGTAATTTCCTGAACTGTTTCAAGGCAACTTGTAAATAGCAGCACAGTAGCTGATAAAATTGTAGTAAGGATCTTTTTCATGTATATTTTGTTTATGTGATTGTCACATGTTATTCGCTATAAATTATTTGGTTGATGAACTTGATGTGAGATTGTATGCTAAAGTTGCACAAAGAAAGGGCAAAGAACATATTCAAATTACAAAGGTCAGGACATTATTTTTACAACCATTTCCTTCATTAATGAAGCATCCTCTGTTCCTGTGCTACCCACCCCTACACTTTTCAGGTTATAATTATGCAGCAAAAGCAATGCCTTCTCTACTCCCGGGTAGGTGTAAAGCCGAGCCGCCAGCATATAATCTTTCATAAAAAAAGGATTTACTCCAATTGCAGCGGCTATAGCTCTTTCGTCCTGAGTGCTGGCGCCAAAAATCATAAACACTTTACTAAAGAAACTATATAAGGATGGCAAAATCAATTGTATTGGCACCGCTTTTGGATTGGCTTCAAAATATTGAATAATGCGGATGCACCGGGATAAGTCTTTTGCCGCCAATGCAGCTTGCAGTTCAAACACATTAAAATCCTTACTAACGCCAATATATTTTTCTATATCGTCCTCTGTAATATTTGTTCGCTTTCCAAGATTGACAGATAACTTATCAATTTCATTTTCGATACGGGTCAGATCATTTCCTATATGATCTACCAATAAAGCAAGACCCTTCGGAGTAATAGTTAACCCTTTCGACTGCAACAATTCCTGTGTCCATTGAGGCAACTCTTTATCATACATTTTCTTGGTGCTGACCAACACACCTTTTTCTTTCACCAGTTTAGCAAACTTCTTTCTGGCATCTAACTTTTTATCTTTGTATGATACAACAAGTATGGTAGAAGGCTGTGGATTATCGATATATGATTCCAGCTTTTCAACATCCCGCATTTGCTGCGCCTCTTTTAAAAGCACAACCTGTCTTTCTGCAAACATTGGATATCGTTTGCAGGCATTTATTATATCTGCCCAGTTTGCATCTTTACCGTAAAATACACTGAGGTTAAAAGATGTTTCGTTTTCATTGAGAATATGGTGTTCGGCGTATTCAACCGCTTTATCGATAAAAAACTCCTCCTCTCCTTCAAACCAGTATACAGGCTTAAAAGATTTTTTCTTCCAGTCATTTATTATCTTGTCCACACTCATAAGCCGCTAAGATACAGGCTTTCAGTGTTGCTATTTAGCAAAAAAATCCACCACATAAGAACAAACTGCAATATTTCTGGCACGGTTTTCGAATTTTGCAGACCCTAAATAAGATTTTTTAACAGGATTTAGTATCACTAGTTGCAGTATGCAACTTACTTTGCAATTGTTTTTTAAACCAGATATCAACTATAACTAAGAAACTAAATTTAAACTCCATTTTTATGACAAACACAAATTATCCATCAGCTTCAACTACAACACCTTCTAAACCACCAAAAAACAATAACAACAAAAACATCGTTATTGGGGTACTAGCAGCCTTCTTATTAGGCTCATGGGGTTATTTATTGTGGGACAAAAACAAATCAGGCGAAAAAATTGAACAACAACAAACACAGATTTCATCATTGGATTCTGCGAAGACAGATATTCATCGTGAGTTTGATAATGCTTTGGCCCGTTTGGATTCCGTAACCGGTGCAAATAATAATCTTGAAGGTCAGCTTAACAACAGTCAGAAAGATATTGATGCTAAAAAAGCTGAAATCCGTAAAATACTGAACGACAAAAATGCAACCCAGGCTCAGTTAACAAAAGCCAGAAATATGATTGCTGATTTAAATGCAAGAATCAGCGGTATGGAAGAAGAAATAACAAGGCTTACAGGAGACAACCAGGTATTAACAGCGTCAAATATGACACTTACACAAGAAAAAACAGATCTTGAATCAAACCTGGTTACTTCTAAAACAGAAACAGAAAGTCTTGCAAAAACAGTTGATGTTGCTTCTACTTTCTCTGCTTCAAATATTCAGATTGTTCCGGTAAATGAGAAAAAGAGTGGAAAAGAAAAAACTACCACTACCGCTAAAAGAGTAGACAAGCTGGTTGTTTCATTTGATGTTGAAAACAGAATTGCAAAATCAGGACCTGCAGATATGTATTTAATTGTAACTGCTCCTGACGGCAAAGTAATTTCCAGCGGCAGTGTATTAAACACCAGAACGGATGGAGATAAAAACTTTACAGCAAAAATTCCAGTGAATTATGAGCAGGGCACCCGTAAGCCAGTACAATTTCCAATTACTCAACAAGATTTTGAAACAGGAAATTATAAAATTGAAATTTATCACAATGGCTTTAAGATTGGAGAAAGTATAAGAAGCCTGAAAAAAGGTGGTTTATTTGGTTGATTGATATAATAGAATATTATTAAAAGTTAGCTATCCATAAACTTTGTTCATGGGTAGCTTTTTTTATATCAGTCTTTAAGTTCTATTCCCGATTTACATTGTAAGATTTACAACCTTTTAGAGTTAAACACATGTTTTGCACATAATAAAGCATCGTGGCAATTCAACCCCTTTACTGCCTTTCAAAGCTGTAATTTTATGGTTATCAAAAAAGTGCCCATGTGTAATAAAATTTATTATAGACTCCTTTCCTTTTTATGCTTTTCGCTTATTTCCATTTCAATTTTTTCGCAGAATAATGTAAAAGCAAAATATAATAATTCATCTGTTTATACTGGCATCGAAGTTGGTTCCAAAGGTGTAAAGATGAGTATGATTGAAATGGGGAAAAATGCTCAAAAAAGCGGTGCAATAAATATCATAAAAGATACATCTGTCAATACAGATTTTATCAGCTTTTCAAACGCTACTTTTTCAGCAACGCTTAATGGGTTGTATGCTTTATTCACTATTGCAATAAATGATTACCAGATTCCTTCAGAAAAAATATTTACCGTAATCAGCAGTGGTGTAAAAATGCAGGCAGAAAAAGAAAAAAAAACTGAATGGGTACAAAAGTTAATTGATTCGTTTCGGCTGAAAATAAATGAACCCGGCCGTGCAATTGAAGTGGTCGATGTAATGAAAGAAGCAAAACTTTCCCACCTCGGAATAGTACCCGAATCAAGACGGTATTCAACATTCCTTATTGATATTGGCAGCGGTAACACTAAAGGCGGTTTTTTCCCTTATGGAGACACTAAAACTTTTAAACTCTTTGAATTGAACTGGGGTACAAAAAGTGTTGTAAATGCTACAGAAAAAAGATGTGAAGATGACCACGGACTGCCTAATTATAATAAGCATCTTGAAAGAGTATTGGGCGGGGCAGAACAAGCTGATATTGTTTATGCTGTAAATGCAAGTGGAGCCTATCCCTTAAGCGATAACATTGCTGTAAGCGGTGGTATTGCCTGGGCAATAGCGACTCTTACCCATCCCGAATTGATAGAAAACCCAATTGTCTCAGTTAGTTTCGATGAGGTGAAAAAATTTGCTGAAAAAGCTTATAGCAATTACAATGCTTTAAGTGCATCATTCCTTTCAAGTAATGTAAACAGAAAAGCAGAAAAAGAAATAATAACAAAAGCAGTAAACCAGGTTCATAAAGTATTTGATCAGAAAGCATTAATGGCGGGTGCCGGTTTGCTTTTAAAGATAATGCGGCAATTCGAGTCTGCTTTTGCCACCAAACATTTTTATCTCGTAAAAAACGGGCAGGTTGGCTGGGTGTCAGCCTATGTAGATCAATCCATTTCGCAATAACTATGAATTATTTTCAATCTCTAAACTTTTTAAATTGCTTTAATAACCGAATACGCAGTTAAGGAATATGAGGGATACAAAAAATATTTTATTGGTTTTACTTTCATTTGGGCTAATTGGCACCTGGATTTATCATCTTTACGACAAAACAAAATACAGCAAACAAAGAACTGAAATATTTATTAAGGATTCAATAGCTGTAGCTGAAGGAGTGCAGGATTCATTGCGGAAGCTATATTCTTCTACAATTAATATTCTGGATGCACAACTTGATTCTACAAAAAATAATGCAGGCCAGTTAAAAGGTGAGCTTAATAATAAACTCTCAGAAATTTATCGCCTTAAGGCTGAAATCGCTACGATCCTTAAAAAAAATGACATACGAAAAGAGGATCTTGAATTAGCTAGAAAAAAAACTGGAGAATTACAACAATTAGTACAGGAATTAAATAGCAAAAACAATACTATTGAAGAAGAGAAGCAGCAAATAAGTGCTTTACTGGATAATGTAAATGTACAGATGAAGAGCATAGAAGGGAACGTACAGCTATTGACAAAGGAAAATAAAGTCCTTACAGAAAAAGTAACGCTGGCTTCCACTTTCAATGCATCAGATGTTTCACTTACACCTGTTACAATAAGAAACGATAAAGAAAGAGAAACAACTACTGCCAATAAAGTAAGCAAATTGATTGTTTCATTCGCTGTTCAAAATAATATTACTGATGAACCTGTTTCTGAAGTGTATATAATAATAACACAACCTGATGGAAAGGTTTTGAAAACTGATGTTTGGGATGCTTTTTCAATTGACACCCGTATGGAAGGCAAAAAAAGTTATACCAGAAAAGTAAGATTCGACTATGAAAAAGGAGAAAGCAAAAAACTGATCTTCTCCTTAAATGCCGATGATTATATGAAAGGTAATTATAAACTTCAAGTCTATCATAATGGGTATATGATAGGACAAACATCGAAGGTTTTAAATTAACAGCTCCACTCTATGGCAGCGTAACCATACTATTTATTATGAATAATTCATAAAAAAAAGTACTTGCATTATATAAAAAAGAAGGTTCCGCCAAAGCGGAACCTTTATACTTAAAACCCAGTTTTCTAATTATAGATTGTAACCATAGCTCATATAATATAAACCACCTACAGCCGGACTACCGTAACCTGTACGTTGATAATTATTAGCTACGTTTGTTCCTCCAATTCTGAAAGTACTTTTTGTTCCTTTAGGACGGTAAGATACCTGGGCATCTAACCAGCCAAACGAAGGCAACGTTCCGCTAATGAAGGTACCTTCATAATAGTTCTCATCCTGCCATTTGTACACCACATTAAAGCCTATATTATGACAAACATTATCATTTCTCAGCCCTAAATTAAAACGAAATTTAGGCGCATTGAAGAAAGTAACTTCACCAGGTGCTACATCTTTTAACACATCAGAAAATACGTTTCCATAAAAAGAATAATTTTTGTAAACCTTATAATCAAGACCTATTCCCCAACCATTCGATTTTACAGTTGTAGTAGAATTCTGTACATAAGAAAGACTTCTTCCTCCAGAAAGTAATTCTGTAAGAACCCCTGATGTAGCCTGAACCACAGCTGTACTTAACAAAAAGTTGTCATACTTGCTGTAATAGAAATAAGCATCAACCAAAAGTTTTTTGGCGACTATCCCTTTATAACCTAACTCATAAGAGTTTACTGTTTCTGGTTTTACTTCAGTATAAACAGCTCTTACAAGTTTAGTCTGGTCACCAGTAGCCCTGTATTGCAATACACTTGCTGCAGTATAACCTGGAATGGTACTATTCAGTTTATAATAGCTCTGAAACTCAGGTAATGAACCAATTAAAAAAGAACTACCGCCGCCCAACTGTAAGTTGATGTACTGATTCTGATTAGATGGGAATCTGTAGGAAGTCTGATAAGACAAACGGATATTATTATCCTTAGCAACTTTAATAACAGCTGCAAGTCTAGGTGTTAATCTGCCCTTATAATTAGTTTGTTTGTCATAACGGCCAGATGCAGTAAGTGTCAATATATCATTGAAAAGTTTCTTTTTCAATTGAAGGTATGTACCATATTCATTTACCCTGATTGGCATTACGGTATCTGCGAATAGTGTTCCATTGGAATTCAGTATCCATTGTTTCCAACTAGCACCATATAATACTTCAACAACATTAGAGAAATTCCCAATTTCGGAGAGATTTAGCTGCAGTTCGGAAGCCCACAATTCTGACTTATCCAGGAATTTTGAACCTCCAGGTTTATTTACAGGTGTAGCTTTTATCGCATTTGATGCGCTTATAAATGCAGGAGAGCCCGGTACGAAACGACCTATATCAGCATTATTACGGGCTGCATTGTGAAGGATATTATCAGCAACAGTTCCCATTGTAGTTCTTCTGCCTTCAGAAAAGGCAAGAATATATTGTGGAAACCATGAGCCTGGAATATTCGCAAGGTTAAAGCTTGGCTTCCATGCTTCTGTCAAAAATGTACCAAGAGCATCTCCAATATAAGAATCTCCTGAGTTTTCCTGAGTTGTATAACCCCTTACAAACCAGTTTTTGGCTTTAAATTCCAATT
>JBBSJN010000048.1:0-15845 GCA_038257235.1 Chitinophagales bacterium | reverse complement strand
GATCGGCGATCTGTCGCAAACCAGTCAAAAGATCACCATATCTTTTCTTTTTTCCAATCAGCAATTTGGCAAAGCAAAAGAAGCTATTGAACTATACACTTCTATTTTCCCCAACTCAACAGCACATCACCAGGAATTATACAAAGAAGGAGAAGGCCAACCAGTTGGTTATTTAAAGTTTGGCCACTTTACTTTGAACCGTGAACTGTTTGCTGCCATGGACGGACCTGGTGACCATGCCTTTAATTTTGGCGAAGGCTTGTCAATCGTTGTTGATTGTGATACACAGGAAGAAATAGATCACTACTGGAATAAACTTACCGCTGATGGTGGAAAAGAAAGCCAATGCGGCT
The DNA here is from genome assembly GCA_038257235.1 of Chitinophagales bacterium. Classification (GTDB taxonomy): domain Bacteria; phylum Bacteroidota; class Bacteroidia; order Chitinophagales; family Chitinophagaceae; genus JJ008. The sequence continues at coordinate 15,492 of JBBSJN010000048.1, read as the reverse complement.
GGTTGAAAGATAAGTTTGGTGTGTCATGGCAGATCGTTCCCTCTATACTCGGAAAATTAATGAGTGATCCAGAAAAAGGCCCACGGGTAGTAAAGGCATTTATGCAGATGAAAAAATTTGACATTGAAGGATTGCAAAATGCATAAGATGCATAAGAAATGAGAGGTAAAAAAATCAATTCATACCTGACCTTTAACGGCAACTGCCGTGAGGCTATGCAGTTTTATAAAGAATACCTTGGCGGAGAATTACATTTTCAAACGGTGGGAGAATCGCCGCTATCTGCAACAATGCCTGTAAAGATGAAAGACTGCGTTGTGCAAAGCACATTAAGTAACAAAACATTTATGCTTATGGGCTCTGATATAGTGGATGATAAAGGATTAGTAAAAGGTAATACTGTTTCGCTGTTACTTGATTGCAGCAGTGAAGAAGAAGTGAACGACCGTTACACAAAACTTGCTTCGGGTGGTGAAGCTACACATCCGCCAACTATTTCATTTTGGGGTGCACTGTTTGGCGACCTCACTGATAAGTTCGGTAATCACTGGATATTGAATTATACAAGAACCAATAATACTTAAAAGCTCTCAACATGAAAAAGACAAAGATTTGCAGGGCTGATGATATTCTCTTCTGTTGGCGGCATAAAACCCAATGAAGAATCAATAAAATTTTTGCATGACGGGCTTGGCTATCCAATTTATTTTATTTCGTTCATCAGCATTGCAAAGCTTATCGGCTCAATTGTAATTATAATTCCAGGACTGAACAGAATAAAAGAATGGGCTTATGCAGGTTTATTTTTCGACCTGGCAGGAGCAGTGTATTCAGGCATTGCAGTATCTGGCAAGTTTGACCCGATGATGCTGACCATGCTTGCTTGGATTTTTCCCGGTATTGTATCCAACATATATTTTCATAAACTGAAAACACTTAAGAGCAGTTTCGTTATATAAGTAACTATTAATTTCAGATTAAATAATAACAGGTATGTCATTTCAAGCTTATATTGATAATATAAAAACGAAGACAGGAAAATCTACTGATGATTTTAAAAAGCTGGCAACAAAAAAAGGTTTGTTGAAAGAAGGAGTAAAAGCAGGTGAAATAATAAAGTGGTTAAAAGATGATTTTGGCTTAGGACATGGTCATGCTATGGCTATTTTTGCTACGTTTAAAGGAAAAAAATCCTGACAAATATTATATTCCTTGTAATGATAAAATTATCCGGTAAGTACAGGCTATTTTTACAGTTCAGTTATTTTGCCATTTACCAGAAGTTATTAAATGAGAAGTTATTCCTTTTTTACCATTGTTCTTTTATGCATCGTTATATTTATTGTTGATTTCTTCGCCTTCTACTGGCTTCAGTCTATTACAATATTTATTCACTCTTCTTTTATCCGCAATGGTATTCATGCTTCTTTCTGGTTATTTTCTATCGGATTAATTTTTTCCATCCTGTTTTTAAAGTTTCGCCTTACTAAGATCCCCCGACAACGCAAACATTTACTTATTACTTCCCTCTATGGACTGGCAGTATCATCTTTTGTGCCTAAGCTTATTTTCACTATCGTTGTTTCCATACTTCATTTTACAAATAATGTAGTTTCTTTTAAAGGTTCACAAATTATTATTCCCGTTATAGGACTATTAGCCGGACTTCTTCCATTTTTAGTAATCATGTATGCTGTGTTCAGATCACTTTACAGATTTAAAATTCATACAATCAGGTTAGAGCATCAAGCACTACCTGCATCTTTTGAGGTGTTACGTATTGTTCATATTTCTGATATACACATCGGCAGCTTCAATTTCCGGTATCATATTTTTGACAGAGCCGTAAAAATGATTAATGACCTGGAACCTGATCTGATTTTCTTTACAGGTGATCTTGTAAATAATTTTTCTTCTGAGCTGGAAGGATGGGAGGATACGTTTGCACAGTTAAAGGCAACGAAAGGGAAATATGCTGTTTTGGGAAATCATGATTATGGGGATTATTATGTATGGACCGACACAGCAGAAAAGGAAGAAAATTTTGAAGGCATAAAAAACTTTCATGCTAAAATAGGTTTTAAGCTTTTACTGAATGAAGCAGTAGTTATTGAAAACAAGCATGAAAAAATTGCTATAGCCGGAGTTGAAAATTGGGGGAATCCGCCATTCAAACAATATGGTGATTTAAAAAAGGCTTTGCTCAGTGTAAATGAAATTCCATTTAAGATCTTATTATCTCATGATCCCAGCCATTGGCCAAAAGAAATAGTAAAGGATACAGATATTGCGTTAACTCTTTCGGGACATACCCATGGTATGCAGGCCGGAATAAATCTCAAAAACAAAAAATGGAGTCCGATAAAATATAAATACAAACATTGGGCTGGTCTTTATTTTGAAGACGGGCAATATCTTTATGTAAACCGGGGATTAGGCTGGTTAGGTTTTCCCGGCAGATTAGGAATGCGACCTGAAATAACAATAATTGAACTCAGGAAAAAATAAACTAGTCTTAACCAGTATAAAAAAAACTCCATCTTTTATAGACAGAGTTTTTATTGAATAGTATTACAACGAAAATATTAATCGCCCCAGATCGTTTCTTTTCCTTCGAGCCACAACTTCACCACTCTGGTAGAAACAGATTTTGGTCTTTCCAGCGGGAAGTTCAATGCCCTGTCCCAGCAAAGACTTGCTAATACACCTAATGCACGGCTTACTGCAAACAATACTGTGTAAAATTCATATTCCTTCATGCCATAATGCACCAGCAACGCACCACTGTGTGCATCTACATTCGGCCATGGATTTTTTACTTTGCCCAATGATTCCAGAATGGGTGGCACTACTTCATAAATATTCCAAACTGTATTTACCAATGGATCGTCCGGCATATGTTTTTTACCGAACTCCATTTGTGCATCAAACCTTGGATCAGTTCTACGCAATACAGCATGCCCATAACCTGGTACCACTTTCCCTTCACTCAATGTTTTCTTTACATATTCTGCTATCTGTTCTTTTGAAGGAAAATCTGTATTTAATTCCTTCTGCATTTCAAAAATCCATTTGATCACTTCCTGGTTTGCCAATCCGTGTAAAGGGCCAGCCAAACCATTCATACCTGCGGCATAAGCAAGATATGGATCACTCAATGCAGAACCTACTAAGTGAACTGTATGAGCTGATACGTTACCGCCTTCATGATCGGCATGAATCGTCATGTACAACCGCATCAGTTCTTTAAAGCTTTCATCTTCAAATCCCATCATGTGTGCAAAGTTGCCTGCCCAGTCCAGCAAACCATTTGGCTGGATATGATCGCCACCTTTATATTTTCTTCTGTAGATATATGCAGCTATTCTTGGCAAACGGGCAATGAGATCCATTGAATCATCAAATACGGATTCCCAATAATCTTTCTTACTCATGCCTGCTGCATATTTTTTGGCAAACTGACTTTCTGTTTGCAAGGCCATTACTCCCACAACGAACTGTGTCATCGGATGGGTATTCATCGGCAACGCCTCTATTGTATCGAATACATGATTGGGTACATGGCTTCTTCTTTGCAATACAGAACTGATGTGGTGTACATCATCATCTTCTGGTAACTCACCACAAAGCATAAGATAGAATAATCCTTCCGGCAACGGTTCTGCACCATCGGGAGCTTTTGCTAATTTCTTTCTAAGATCAGGAATTGAGTAGCCACGGAAGCGGATACCATCCTGTGCATCAAGCAAAGATGTTTCAGACACAAGGCCGGTGATACCTCTCATACCCTGGTAAATTTGTGATAATTGTACTTCGCCAATAACTTTATCACCATGCTCTTTTAAAAGTTCTTTAATATCAGCGGCAACCACATCTGCCTTTGCTCTGAACCTGTCTTTTATAATTCCCATAATGACTTAGTTTTCTGTATTTGTAATCGAAAATCTGCTGCGTAAAGGTACGCAAAGCCATTTGCCTCAACAAAAAACATGACTGAAAGTTGTTTCCCGTTGCCTGTATTAATTTATTTATTACAAATAATTGAGAAACTATTTTGGTGTACGCCGGTACAACCATAGTAAAACGAAGGTAAATGCTATATTAGGTAACCAGGCGGCCAACATTGGAGGAAAATTTCCTTTTGTCGCAAATACAGTTGAAAACCTGTCTGCAATAATAAACAGTGCCGCAATCGTAATTCCGAGAGCCAGGTGCATACCACTGCCACCTCTTGTTTTGCGGCTGGCTATTACAACTCCAATTAATGTAAGTAAGAAAACAGATGTGGGAGTAGCATTTCGCCGGTGTTTTTCTACCTCATAAGTACTTAACCCTTCTGTGCCCCGCAACTCTTCCCGTTTTATATATGCAATAAGTTCGGGAGTCGTTAATTTATCTTTCAGGTAATTATCTTTTCTTAATTCAGTGGGTTTTATTTTCAAATTGATTACTAAGGTATCATGAAACAATAATCTCTCTTTCATACTATCAATAAACCGTTCTGAAGCATTAATCAGTTGCCATTTTTTTATAGTGGTGTCCCAACGCATCCTTTCGGCACGGAGGTTATATATCAATTTGTTATTTTCCACCTTCTCCATAAAAAACCCTCTTGAAGATTTGGTGGCAGTGTCAAACTCCTTGATGCCTACAAAAGTGTTGGAGTCTGTTCGCAAGTAATAGCATTCATAACAATTACCCAATGTGCGGTTCTTGCTAGGATCTCTGTTATCAACATAATTCTGTTGAAAATTGCTTCTGATAGCATTTGCTTTTGGAATCCAATAGCGGCTTCCAACCCATAAAACTGCAGATAGCATTATGCCTCCAATAATATACGGACGCAGAAATCGCTGGTAGCTGGTGCCACTGGCGAGAATTGCAATCACTTCTGAACGATTTGCCATTTTGCTCGTAAAAAAAATGACAGCGATGAAAACAAAGAGTGGGAAAAGAAGGCTCCAGATAAAAGGTACAAAGCCAAGATAGTATTCCGTAATGATTTCGCTGGTTGATAATCCAGATCGTACAAAATCTTCCGTTTTTTCGCTGCTATCTACCGCCACTGCCACAATTGTGAACAATAACAGGCAAAAAACAAAAGTGATAATGAGTTTTTTAAATATGTACCAGTCAATTTTCTTCATCAGGTTTCAAAAGTAGAAGAAAAAATGTTGTTAGGTTGTGAAAGATATTTTTATAGTTTGGTTTTTACTATTTCAACCATTTCTTTTTTCCAGCTTGAAAAATCGCCTTGTTGAATATGTTTTCTGGCTTCCGTTACCAGCCATAAATAAAAAGCAAGATTATGAACACTTGCTATGGTATAAGCAAGAAATTCTTTTGCCTTCATCAGATGCCGGAGATAAGCTCTGCTGTAATAATTACTGACTTCACAATCAATTCCATCATCAATAGGCGAAAAATCATGTTCCCATTTCTTATTATCAATATTGATGACGCCTTTTGTTGTAAACAACATGGCGTTTCGTCCATTCCTGGTTGGCATTACACAATCAAACATATCAATACCCATACTTATGCATTCAAGAATATTCCAGGGGGTGCCCACTCCCATCAGGTATCTTGGTTTATCTGCTGGTAAATGATCGCAACACCAATCACAAATTTCATACATCACCTCTTCCGGCTCGCCTACGCTTAGTCCGCCAATTGCATTACCAGTTGCTTCTTTTGCAGCAATGTATTCGCAGGATTGCTTTCGTAAATCTTTAAAAGTGCCGCCCTGTACAATGGGAAACAGATTTTGTGTGTAACCATATTTTGGTACTGTAGCATTAAATTGTGTAAAGCATCTGTCCAGCCAGCGATGCGTCATCTCCATCGATTTTTTGGCATAGGCAAAATCGCTTCCTCCGGGCGGACATTCATCAAACGCCATAATAATATCGCCACCAATGGAACGTTGGATATCCATTACATTTTCCGGCGCAAATAAATGTTTACTGCCATCAATATGCGATTGAAAAGTAACGCCTTCCTCTTTGATTTTTCTTGTGCCTGCTAATGAAAAAACCTGGTAGCCGCCGCTATCAGTTAAAATGGGTTTTGGCCAGCCATTAAATTTGTGTAAACCTCCGGCTTTTTCTAACACATCCAGGCCCGGACGTAAATACAGATGATAGGTGTTGCCCAATATGACCTGTGCTTTTACATCATTCAATAACTGCTGTTGTGTTACAGCTTTTACACTGCCAGCCGTGCCTACAGGCATAAAGATGGGTGTCAGTATTTCGCCATGATCGGTGGTTATTTTGCCTGTCCTTGCTTTAGATCCGGAATCCTCTGTTTGTAATTCAAATTGTAGTGCCGCCATCGGTGCAATTTAAACAATAAGCGATTTGCAATTGATAAAGGTTGAATACTGTTGTGGAAAATCTTTTGTCCTTTGTTTATTGCGCATTGACAGTTGAAATCTACCTTCGCCGCTATGCCACCAATTAACTGGGGAGAAGTCATTTTTTATTCTTTCGCCGCTGTAACCGCCATTCAACTATTTTATTATACCGGTTTTTTCGGAAAGCTTGCTTTTTATAAACCAAAAGTAAAATTAAAGTCACAAAATCACCCGGTTTCAGTAATTATCTGTGCAAGAGATGAAGATGAAAACCTGGCCCGCAATCTGCCCGGTGTGTTGGTGCAATCCTATCCCAGCACTTATGAAGTAGTGGCCGTAAATGATAACTCATTAGACGATTCGAAATACATATTACAGGAACTGAAAAAAACATTCAAGTCGCTGCATGTGGTAGAACTTACACAAGAGGCGGTGCATATTTCCGGAAAGAAATATCCCTTATCAATTGGTATAAGAGAAGCAAAGCATGAAGTATTGTTGCTTACAGATGCGGATTGTGTACCTGCAAGTGAACACTGGATAACTAAAATGCAGGACGGTTATGATGAAAATATTGAGATCGTTCTGGGCTATGGTGCTTATCATAAGAAAAAGGGATTGCTGAATAAGCTGATACGTTTCGAAACCTTCCATACGGCATTACAATATTTGTCCTATGCATTAGCTGGCATACCATATATGGGAGTAGGTCGAAATTTATCCTATAAGAAAAGTCTGTTCTTTAAGAATAAAGGTTTTTCTTCTATCAATCATATACCAAGCGGCGATGATGATTTGTTTATTAATAAAGCTGCTACAAAAAAAAATACAGCCGTTGTAATAGACCCGGATGCAATCACCCGGTCTATCCCAAAAACAACATGGAAAGCCTGGCTGCGTCAAAAATCAAGACATTACACCACGGCTAAGTTTTATAAACCAAAACATAAATTTTTGCTGGGTTTATATTTTACCACACAGATTATTTTTTATCCGTTGCTGGCAGCGTCCATTATATTCTATGATTGGCGTTTTGCACTGCCGGTTTTTGGTGTACGTTTCCTGATTCAGGCCATTATATTATATAAGTCAATGAAAAAAATGGGTGAAGATGACCTTTGGCCATGGTTTATCTTTTTCGATATATGGATGTTTTTTTATTACCTCATTTTTGCACCTGCACTCTGGAGAAAGCCTGTTAAAGGCTGGTAAACAACTGTAATGCTGCTATGGAATTAATTCTAAAATATTTTGCAGATTTTACTGAACTACAACTGGAACAATTTCGATTACTTGAACATTTGTACAAAGAATGGAATGAAAAGATCAATGTAATCTCCAGAAAAGATATTGACAGCATATACGAAAAACATGTACTTCATTCTTTGAGCATCGCCGCCAATTTTGAATTTACTGATAACATGGAAATAATTGATTTGGGGACAGGTGGCGGTTTTCCGGGTGTACCGCTTGCCATTTTTTTTCCCGAAGTAAAATTTCATTTAGTTGATAGCATTGCAAAAAAATTAAAAGTAATAGAAGCGGTAGCAGCAGGTGCCGGTCTAAAAAATATAACAACTCAGCATAGCAGAATAGAAGATATTAAAAACAGGAAGTTTGATTTCGTAGTGTCCCGTGCAGTAGCTCCGCTAAAAGATCTCTGGAGATGGAGCAAACCTTTATTGAAAATAAAAACACAGAGTGAGTTCACCCCAGGCTTAATTTGTTTAAAAGGCGGTGATGTAGCTCTGGAAATACAGGAAAGCAACACAAGACCCAAAATAATGGACATTTCTTCTATTTTTGAAGAAGAATTCTTTAAGGAAAAACATTTACTCTACATCCAACGGTAAAAAATACCAGTTTGTGGTATTGTTTCTTTTTAATCTAATAAGGAACTTTATGTTATGAAAGAAATATCTGTATGCGTAGTCGATGATAACCGGGAATTAAGAATAGCCCTGGAAGAGATCATTACCATGTCTGATGGTTTTAAATGCATTGGTATTATCGGCTCAGCCGAAGATGCTGTAGACCAAATTCCGATATTAAGACCTGAAGTGGTACTAATGGATATAAACCTTGGAACGGAGGAAACAGGAATAGATGTTGTAAGGGTTTTAAAACCGAAAATTCCTGATACCAATTTCATGATGTGTACTGTTTATGAGGAAGATGAAAAAATATTTGAAGCCCTTAGTGCCGGTGCCAGCGGATATATTTTAAAGAAAACTAATCCCGGCAAAATGCTGGATTCAATAAGAGAACTATACGAAGGCGGCGCTCCTATGAGCAGCCAGATTGCCCGAAAAGTAGTAGCTGCCTTTCAGCAGCAAAGTCATGTTGCAAATGATGGTGACAATCTTGATATGTTATCAACAAGAGAAAAAGAAATACTCGAATATCTTTCCAGAGGATTAATGTATAAAGAAATTGCCTCTCAATTATTCCTTAGTCCCGAAACAGTTCGTAAGCATGTTTATCACATTTACGAAAAACTACATGTAAATAACCGTGTGGCAGCTGTAAATAAATTTTACGGACGATAGAAACAACAACCAGACTTTTTTCAAAAAATGCGGCTTTTTGCAACCGTTTGACCCTCTTTTATTCAAAAAATACCACAAAAGTGGTATTGCTGCAGATTTACAGACCCCCTAATTTTGGTTTAGCAAGAGTTTGACAACCCAACCATTAACCTTGAACCTTTTCCTATTTGCATTTATATTTGGGGTCTTGATTAAAAACCGTCAAAAAAAACCCTCTACAATAAGCAGTAGAGGGTTTACTTTTTAGCTTAGGGTGTTTAATTTAGTTACCACTTAGGCTCCAGCTTGTTATTCCTCCTTTCCACATCTGCCATCCGTTGCGAAGGATCTATTTCAACAGCAGCAAAATCAAAGAGCTTTTTCTGAGTAGAAATAATATAGGTTTCGCTGGTCCAATGCCAAGGCTCGTATACTTTTCTGGTAACTGATTTATCTTCTATTGGCTTTGTGCCATACATCAGGTCCAACGGAACGTAGTGCATTTCTTTAGTGCCATCTTTGAACCTTAATTGCAAATCGATCGGCATTGGCATTAATCCATTTCTTTTTATTCTCACATTCGTCATACCATTTGCTTCCCACAAACTATCAATACTGTAATCAATTGTTTTGGTTGTGTTGATCCAATACTCCTTGTACCAATCCAGTTTCATGTCGCTCAACTTTTCTGCAATGCGGATAAAGTCAGTCGTATTCGGATGTTTAAATCTCCATTGCTTATAATATTCCAATAAAATTTGATCTCTTACCGGTGCGCCAACAATGTAGCCTAGTTGTTCCATAAACACTTCGCCTTTTGAATATACTGCAGGGCTGTATGCTGCATTCAAATTGTAATGATCTGCATGAGTCGTTAAGGGTTCTTCTTTTCCACTTTTTACCAAAGAAAAATAACTTCTGTAAGCACCATCATATACAAAACTGGTGTCATTATTTAAAAAACCCAACACTCTATCGTCAGCATAAGAAGCAAAGCCTTCATCCATCCAACCGTATATAGATTCATTGGTACCCAGTAATCCATGATACCAGTTGTGCATCCATTCATGCAGCCATGCACCAGGGCTTGCCAGCAAAGTCGCCATCGGGTATTCCATTCCGCCATCACCACCATGAATAAATGAGTATTGCCTGTACGGATAAACGCCAAAGGTTTTTTCTATAAAAGGCAGTGCCCTTTCTGCATCATCAAGAATTTTTTCCCATTGCTCCGCTTTTACATTGGTAGGCTTGTATAATAAATGAAAAGTTACACTGTCATTCGCTTTTCTTGATTTATGAATAAACTCAGGATCTGCAGCCCACATAAAATCATGCACATTAGGTGCTATAAATCTCCATGTCAGTTTATTTCCAGCAGGTCTGTTCACTTTTACACCCGGCGTTTCATAACCATACCCGATCCGTTCAGGGTTTTGCAAATATCCTGTTCCGCCAAGAATATACTTGCTGTCAATTTTTATGCTTACATCATATTCTCCCCACACTCCATAAAACTCACGGCCAACATATGGCGTAGGATGCCAGCCTTCATAATCATATTCACAAAGTTTCGGATACCACTGGCTCATGGAATAACGGACTTTTGTTGTTGGATTGTCTCTACCGCTTCTGCGAACTTGTAACGGAACCTGTGCTTCAAACTCCATATCGAAAACAACCTTTGATTTTGGAAGAATTGGTTTATCCAGTTTTACTTCCAGAATTGTTTCCAGCACTTTGAATGATTGAGGTTTACCATTCATCTTCAGAGAAATTATTTTCTGATAACCAATTTCATCAGGTTTCAGATTTAAAATCCTGTCCTTTACCCTTCCATCCCAATCGGGTCTACCCCCATCTCCATTTACAGCACCTTGCCTTCTGCTTCTTACATCCATCATACTACCAGGCTGAAAGGCATTAAAATATAAATGATAAAAAACTTTAGTCAATGTATCAGGTGAGTTATTCCAATATTCCAGTTTTTGTTTACCAGTAAACTGATTCGTTTGTACATTCATGTCAATGTTCATCACATATTTCACTTTTTGCTGCCAGCGATCTGGCTGTGCATTGCTAAAAGAGGAAATACTGGAGAAAATAATTACTAAATAGAAAATCTTACGCATTAATTTTAATTTGAGTTTACAAATTTCGTTAAACAGATGTTATGGTTAAAACAAAAAAAATTGACGGATATCCCTTTGTTTCTTACTCCAAAGAAACCTTTTCTTCTCCGGCAATGATACAAAAGAGTGATGAATTTTATAAATGGTTGGATAAGCGGAGAACAATAAGAGATTTTTCTGATAAACCAGTGCCAAAAGAAGTAATTGAGAACATTATTCTGAGTGCTTCTACCGCACCCAGCGGAGCACATAAACAACCCTGGACATTTTGCATAGTCAGCGACCCCAATATTAAAAAGCAAATACGTATTGAAGCAGAAAAAGAAGAGTTTGAAAGTTACAATGGACGAATGCCGGAAGAATGGTTAAAAGATCTGCGACCATTACAAACAGATTGGCAAAAAGAATTTTTAGTAACCGCTCCTTACCTGATCATTGTTTTCAAAAAAAGTTATGACCGGAGAGACGATGGAACAAAAGGAACCGTTTATTATGCCACTGAAAGTTGCGGCTTAGCTTGTGGGTTTTTATTAGCTGCAATTCATAATGCAGGATTGGGAGCTTTAACGCATACTCCATCGCCCATGAATTTTTTGTGCAAAGTTTTGAACAGGCCTGAAAATGAAAAACCGTTTCTATTAATTCCGGTAGGTTATCCGGCTGATGAATGCTGGGTGCCTGATTTGAATAGAAAACCGATTGATGAAGTTGCTGTTTGGTATTAGCATTAAGCATTTGAAATTTTAAAGGATGTCACCCCGGGCTTGACCCCGTTTCAAGAACGGGGCAGGCTCCGGGGTCTTTTTCTAAACTTTTTCTCTTACTCTTATTGAGCAATATTTATTTGAGAGAGATACCGGCTCAAGGCCGGTAAGACTTAAAGAATGATTTGTCACTCCGGGCTTGACCCCGTTTCAAGAACGGGGCAGGCTCCGGAGTCCTTCTCTAAAACCAATCTTTTGCTAAATCGTTCAATTCAGGATTTTCTTTACGTATCAATTCAATTTTCCAGCTACGTTGCCAATTCTTTAATTGCTTTTCTCTTGAAATTGCATTTCTTACATCATTAAAGTCTTCATAATAGACAAGAAAAAAGCATTTGTATTTTGAGGTGAATACGCTGCCATTCTCGAAACGGTGTTGCCAAACTCTGTTTTCAAGATTATTAGTTACTCCAATATAAAAAACAGTTCTGGCGAAATTTGAAAGAATATAAACAGAGAATGTTCCTGATCTGCTCATACACTAAATTTAAAAAGTAGTTTTTAAATGAAGAAAGGATTCTTTGAGAAAGATACCGGGTCGAGCCCGGTAAGACAGATAAGAAACGTCACTCTGGGCTTGACCCAGAGTCTTTTTCTAATATAATTCCTTTAATATCGATAAATCTATTTTGAGAGAAAGATACAGGGTCGAGCCCGGTATGACGTAAAAATTAAAATGCCCGGTATGACGGGAAAGAATAATCAACTTTTACCCACCACAACAATTACAATTTCTCCTTTAACCGTTTTTTCACCGAAATGAGCGGCTACTTCTTTAAGAGTACCTTGTTTATTTTCTTCAAACATTTTTGAAAGCTCTCTGCTTACAGAGCATTGTCTTTCTTCGCCAAAGTATGTAGCAAACTCTGTTAATGTTTTTACCAACCTCATTGGTGATTCATAAAAGACCATTGTTCTTTTTTCCTCTGCCAATTGTTTCAGCAGTGTTTGCCTTCCTTTTTTTATTGGCAAAAATCCTTCAAAACAAAACCTGTTGGTAGGTATACCGCTATTGACTAATGCAGGAACAAATGCTGTTGCTCCGGGCAAGCACTCCACTTTTATTCCAACCTTAATACATTCTCTAATCAATAAAAAAGCAGGATCTGATATTCCGGGTGTGCCAGCATCAGTTACAACAGCCATTTTTTTCCCTTCCAATAATTGGCTAACCAGATGTTGCAACACTTTATGTTCGTTGTGCTGATGATATGGAGAAAGCTGTTTGGTGATCTGATAATGATTTAACAGATGAGAAGTGTTCCTGGTATCTTCTGCAAGAATAAGATCAACTTCTTTCAGTACTTCTATTGCACGAAGTGTAATATCTTTTAGGTTACCGATGGGTGTGGGAACGAGGTAGAGAATACCCCCACGAACTACGTTCCCAGCCTTCGTCGAAGACTTGGCTGCCCTAAAGGGGAGACTTAGATTCAATTTTTCCTTTTTTTTCTCAAGGTTGCTCAATGAAAAAAGATAAATAATTATTTAGAGAAATTTTCTTACTCCACTTTAGGAGTTGGGTGTAGTGCTTATTTCAAAATATTCCATCACAGGATTTGCCAGCAGCTTCTTGCTTGCTTCTTCTGCAATCGCTTTAGCTTTGTCAGGTGAATCTGCATTTACCTGTAGGGTTATGTTTTTTCCAACTCTTACATCTTCAACGCCACTTAAGCCAAGATTTTCCAAACCACCCATAACTGCTTTTCCCTGCGGATCGAGTAATTCTTTCAATGGCATCACTTTTATTTGAACTGTATAGGTCATGTTGTTTTGTTTTTGAAGAGCAAAGATAGAAGAACATATGCAAGCACCGTTACAGGAATTGCCAACCATTTAACCAAAACAAATGCAACAACTGCAATTATCACCAGTAACAATTTTGGCAAATTATTTTTTACACTATAATCTTTAAACTTCAATGCCATTAACGGAAGACTGGATACCATTAACCAGGAAAGCACGGCCATGATTGCATATAAAAACCATTTGTTCAATAACAAATCCTGAATCCATGCTTCATTAACATTCCAGTAGATCAACGGTAGCGATGCTACAAAAATTCCAACTGCTGGAACAGGCATTCCTTTAAATGAAAAAGATTGTGAGTTATCTAAATTGAATCTTGCTAAACGCCATGCCGCTGCACCCGGTAAGATAAATGCTGGTGCCAACCAAAGAATGGATGTATCAATTCCTCCTTCTTCCTGTGCAATGCTTAATCGCAGAAATTGGTATATGATTAATCCTGGAGCAACTCCAAAGCTCACTACATCTGCCAACGAATCCAGTTGCTTTCCCATTTCGGAGCTTGCATTAAAAAGCCTTGCTACAAATCCATCTAAAAAATCGACTACGGCTGCTAACCCAATGAATAAAGAAGCCATCCATATTTTTTCTGGAATATCAAGTAATAATGCCCCTTCCACATCAGAAGTAATGACTATTCCATTTTGCAATGTATAAACTATCGCAAGACAGCCAAATACCAGGTTGAGAAGTGTAAAAAGGTTGGGAATTTGTTTCATCAATAAATATTAATTAAGATTAAAATCCTGTTAATGCCGCATCTAATAAAAACTCTTTTACTTCGTTTTCACTTACTTCAAAACCCGGCATAAATTCTACCTGTTCTTCAAAGCTGATATCATCAAAATAACACAATTGTTTACAAAACAATGCAGAATTAAAAACTCCTGAAAATAATTGGGTGGTTTTATTGCAAATTTCTTTTATACTGAAATGATGCTTTATAATAAAATATAAATCCACATAATCTTTCCACTTTCCTCTGCCCCCCAGGACAAAGGCTTTGATGGCTGCGAGGCTACCTAAATCAGGAATCCTGAAAAAGCTTTCATAATAATTGTCGGCCGGAACAAAAAAGGGGAACTGAAAAAAAGTGAGTTTTACCTTATTAATAGTAAAATGTATTTGGTCGGCTTTCTGAACTATTACATTTGACGAAAACCCCGACACTGCTACTTGTTTTTTTATACTCAACACATTTATTCCATCCTCAATAAATAAATCATAATCAATAGATCTGCGATGACCAATATGCAGGGCAATAGCAGTACCTCCTACTAAGTAGTAAGACTTTGTATATTTCTTAATAAAAGGCAGTAATTCGAGTTGCGCTTTATTCAGGATTTCAAGATGCATATTTTTTAAAATAAAGACCAAAGTAATTCCTGGAAATTACCTCATAATTATTGGCAGCCCTTTCCGATTTATTTACCTGTTCAAAAAAAATTGCAGCGGCATTTTTTATTCCCACAATATTAAATAAGGCCTTTATATCTTCTTTGTCAGCATAATTGATAAAAAATTCAAGTACGACGGGCAACGGTAAATTTTCCTTTTCCGAGTCTTTTGAATACCAGAAAAGATGTGCATTTTTTCGTATCAGCGCCTTTAATTCAGGACTGTTTTCCATGTTTTAAAGATACCCATTTTTTGCCTTTTGCCTTACTACTTCTTCATAATCGCCTCTATCTCTTCCACCGTAATCGGAATATTCTTCATTAAATCTTTACTTCCATTCCTCGTAATCCAGAGATTATTTTCTATACGGATGCCCATCTGCTCTTCTTCTATATAGATGCCCGGCTCCACCGTAAATACCATCCCTGCTTTAATCGGTTCTGTTCTTGTGCCCATATCATGCACATCAACTCCCAAATGATGCGAAATGCCATGGTATAAAT